>DASYDW010000135.1 GCA_036499395.1 Pirellulales bacterium | reverse complement strand
CTGGCAAGGACAACGTCGAATTGATACTCTCGGGCATGGTGGCGTACTCCTGGGGAATTGGGTCCGTAATCAACCAAATTCAAACCCAAGTACGCCGCCTTTTTCAACTCAACTCATCCACAACTTTCGGTTATATCTCCGTAGCCACCCGACGATTTCAACTCTCTGCTGATTGTGGCCGCCGCGAAGAGACAACAGCTCGATCTCACAAATCACCCAATCTTGCGTGATCAGTGTCGCGTAGTTTTCCCGCAGCTCTGGACTAATGCGATCCTTAGGATCAGCCTCCACTATTTCTCGGAGAAATACGAGAAACTCATGGGGAGCGTGCCCTTGACGCACTGCGCCGGAGCCAAACTGGACGATTTTCTCCGCGAGCTTATCAAGGTCATCCGCCTTAGGCACCGCAAGCGTAATATCGGGTGATGGTTCTGAGATCTTCTTCAGCCCTGTTCCGTCCAATCTAATCGGGCCGTCGTGCTCAAGCTTGTAGAACACCGCCCGTCGCTCTTCCTCGTTCAGACTTCGAAGGTGGTTCGAAAGGGCATCGACCTTTATACCCAGAACTTGGGCAATTTCGCTTCGACGTTCCAATAGCTCGGCAGGAAGTGGTACCCTTCGCGGCTTCTCTGGGCGCCTTTGGCGGGATTCAGGAATGGGCAGCGGTAACGGTGGGAAACCAGGATTCATTGGTCTGTCCGCTTTCGCGGTGGCTTTTGGCGGGCAGCCGCTTGTGACTTCTTAAACCGTCTAACTTCCGTCACAATTTCCGCCGTTTTTAAATTCGGACGATCCTCTAGTATCATCGACTTCACAGCCTCAGTTACGTTTCGCTCGATCTCCGCAAAAGAAAGCGCCTTCATACTTCGGCAAATTGGCTCAATTCCGTCAGCGACTGACACGCCGTTTAGCAAATGCTTGAGGTACGTACGAATCTCAACTGGTCCTGGCTTAGGGAATAATACGATCTCGTCGAAACGGCGCCAAAGCGCTGGATCAAGTAGGTGTTGATGATTGCTCGCGGCAACTAGAATGCTCTCAGAAGAATTAAACGAGTCTACAGCTTGCAACATACTATTCACTACACGCTTAAGCTCACCGACGTCGTGTGCATCGTCTCTATCCTTCCCGATGGCGTCAACCTCGTCCAGTAGTAATAACATCGGCATTGATTGCGCCAAGTCGAATACACGTTGAATGTGCGAAGCAGTTTCCCCGAGGTAACTTGTTATTAACGCGTTGAGCCGAACTAGACCAATCGGCAGCCCCATTTTCTGAGCAAGCCAGTGAGCCGTCATTGTCTTGCCGCATCCGGGGGGACCCCAGAACAAGAGCTTTGACTTTGGTTTCAGACCGAAGCTCGCAAGCTTTACTCGCTGACCATGCTCTTCGACAACACGACTGATACGCTCCTTTGCGTCTGGCAAAAACACTAGTCTCGACAGGTCCAACGAAGGTTGCTGGATTGCCACAAGCTGCTCGCCATTGCGCCGGTCCTTCGGCAAACTAGACAGCCCATTCATCTTGCGGTTTGAGACGCGTGGCGAATGGCCTGGGGCAAGCGCCTTTTGAAGATCCCGTGCGTAACTATGATGATTGGCAGCCAATTCAGCAGAGATAATTGCTTCTGCCACACGACGAAATGCCTCGTCGTTTCGCTCCCGGAATGCGCGGAAGAGCATTAAAAGGCGATCCATGTCAGCCATATGTCCTGAGCAGGATGCAGTTTGCGCTTGCATCTAGATGGGATTCCTTTCCCAGTCGCGTTCTGCGACAGATTTCACTGACCGCTCTGCAACGATCCCAGCCGTCCGTCCACTGGGCCATTGCGAGACACCTCGCACACATTTGGACGTCGAGCGTACCAGAATTCGTCGGTTGCCGCGACGCGAAGCCGCCGCTGCGCCGGCCGCCGTTTCGCCTGTTTGTGACCGAATGTCGGGCGATATCGCGAGATCAACTCCCCGTTTTGGGAGGACCAGACAACCAATCGGTCGCCTCCGCTGACTCGGTCCTGAGCAGACTAAAATCCAGGATTGCCTCGACCTAGGCGAATGACACCGTCGTACCTGTGGGGCGACGGCTCCTCGGGGCTTGGCGGCGCGTTCGCAATGCAGAGGTCGAGGGTTCGACTCCCTTCCGCTCCACTAGAGAAGCTTCGTCGTAAGTAGTTACGACGAAGCTTTTTGTATTGATGGGTCACGACTTTCTCCGTCTCGCCCGGATGAGTGCCCACTTTCTCCACCTTCGCACGAATGATCCCCGATTCGCAGGAATGCGCAGGAGCTTTTGCAACAAACGGTGCTGTTGCCAAAGCTGGCGTAGGTAAAATCGCTAGACAACAGTCCGCACAACGCCCGCGTCCTGGACGTCGATCGTTGGGACATCAGAATCGGCCGTTTGTTGCCGCCAGATGATGCGAAATGACGTAGGTCGTCCGATCACCTTAGGCAGCGAACCACTGCGAAGACCTGACGACTTGCGCGTTCAGCAAAAAATGGCTCGTCGCCGCAATGCTGATCGCCGTACGCGTGCGGCGGCGCGTTGGTAATATCAACGGCATAAAACGGATGCTCCATCGGGTTAAGAGCGTCCCTGGAAGAGCTAGCTACCCACTTCGCGAAAGGTGCAACAAATGATCGTCAACGCCTACGTCCTTCCGACTGAAAGGCCACCAAGCCTACTGAGTATCAAACGCGCCTTGTTGAGCTACGACCAAATCGTCCTGCGAGCGCCCAACGACCGGGAACTAATTCCGTCTCATTTCTTCCAGTCGGCGGTAACAGGGTTGCCTCCGATGTTCGCTATGGGCGGCGGACCCGCAGTTCGCCCATTAGGCAAGGTCCACGATTTTGATAAACAGTTCGATCAGCTCCTTGAACAATGCAGTCCTGCCGGACGCTCGGGAAACATCACAGTCCTCAGCGCTCACGCTCCGTTCCAGGGAGTGGCGTTGGGGATGATGCGTCCGCCAGATGGTGTTCCCGACCCTATACAAGTTTATCAACAATATCGGCTTCTAGCAGTTAATCCGCAATTGCTTAACAGCGTGTGCAGTGGCGTTCCCTTCAGTGATTTCTCATCCGACATTGTATTGGACAGCGCCGACGATTCGGTCACTGAGCATTTTTTAAACGGCGAGCAGATGCCGGGACCGCCACCGTTCGCACTCTATCCTGGCGAAGCGAATTCGGACGAAGATCGTGTTTGGCGAACGCGGCTTGCCTTGGGGCGCTTAGGTGCGTTTGTACGCTCGCTTGCCGAGTGTGATATGCGCGGTCTGCAGCCGTATACAAGCGACCCCGGCTACGCGATGACACTCCGGAAGATGAATGAGATCACCAAGGCAGCCTGCGAGAACCAGACCGAAGACGCCGACGGCTCACGGTCTCACGGCATGCTTTTGGCAAGGCTTCACAACGTGATGATCTCACACTACGTGTCGGAAGACATCCTCGAATCAATGTCCGTTAGCGACGTGATGCGGCTTCGCACGAAGGCGTGGGGCACCGCGGGAGAGGCTCGCGCCAAATTGCCATCTGTGCTGCGCGAGATTGCTCTTGAAAACCCAACTCCGAGTACATTTGAGAAAGTATGTAAGGCTCGTATCGACGAATACCTTCGCGATTGCATGGACGTACGTCATGAGTGGAAAAAGCTAGGCGCTGATTTTGTTATGAAGTCTGGGTCCGTCGTCTACGGTCAGCAAATGGTAGACAATCTGTTTGGCGGCTTCAGCACCTTCAATCTTTACACACTAATTGCCGGCCTCTATGCTGCTGGCTTTTATATCCCAAAGATCATGGATGTTCTGAAGAAGGACGCACAAGCGAACACGTCGGTCGGCTATTCGCTACATCGCACTTATGCACCTTTTACTGGATGATTAATCGATAAACGTTGACCCACTACCAGGGCTGATGTCATGGGCCGATTCCAATTCAGTTCTGGCCAGATGATGTCTGCGATCGCGTGGTTCGCGATCGCGCTAGCACTTCTCGCATTCAGGTTCAGGCAACGGCATCATTATCCCATCGTCGGGCCCGTCGATCTCTTGGTCGTCATCGCCGTGGTCTGTGGCGCTATTGTCGCGTTAGCAGGAAATGCTTCTCGTGGAGCGATCCTTGCTCTAGCTTGCGGGCTAGTCCTTTTGCTGGCGCTCGGCGCACTGATGATTTATTTAATTCCACTGATTAGGTAACCGAGCGCTCAACGTCCACACATTTGGAGCGGCCAATCTGCACATCGACTTAAGTCCGCTCCGCCGACCACGTCGCTGGCGATGCTGGAGCGCAGCTTGGTCGATTCCTGACCATATTCTCGGCGCACACGGCAAGCCAATTTCTTGCGTGCAATGCGGCCCGCAATTATTATTCAGCAACAGGCATTTGTTGAGTCCATCATTGCGTCCACGGAACAGAAGATGAAGATGTTGCGTTGTTGCAGCGCCGCCTTACTATCTTTCCTATGTCTATCTTTCTTACTTCCCCAGAAAGCCTCGTGCGCTTATATCCTCGCTATCACGAGTACGCCGGGGGATTACATTGGCAAAGGGAAAGATTACGTACTTACGCCCGCTGACGGCTTCACTTTCGAGGCCGACTCGGAATTTGGGCATGCAATCAGTTTCTACGTTGATTCAAACAACAGCGAGTGGGTGCTAGATATCGCCGCACCACATGGGCAGCAACTGACTGTCGGCTCGTACCCTAACGCTTCGCGATGGCCGTTCGAACCTTCAAGTCAGCCCGGACTTGCTTTTGCCGGCAATGGATCAGGCCTGAACACTTCCGTCGGCAGCTTTAATGTTCTCGAGGCTGATTTCGACAGTCAGGGCAATGTGCTTAGATTTGCCGTCGATTTCATCCAATATGACGGCACCCCCGAACAGCCTTACTGGGCGGAGGGAAGCCTGCGGTACAATTCCGACATTCCGGTACCAGAACCGGCTACCCTACTGTTGATCGTAATGGCGGCGGCCGGTTGCGAATGGTTTCGTCGTCGACATCATCGCGGCTAAACGACAAAGCGTCGGATACAGACAACGCGGCGGCGGTGCATTTGGGGCGACCTTGCTCAGCTGCGTACGCGAGTCCTCGCCCCAATTCTCGCCGCTCTTGGCGACTGGTATTGCTGGTGACGCAAGGCCGAAGGTGATTACGTCGCTGCGGCGCGGTAAAATTAGGGAATGGCTGAGAACGCGCCAGACACTGACGATGTTAGGTCACGCATTGCCAATCTTCGATCGGAACTTGAAAGTATTCTCGCGGATCTAGCCACGGCCCTCACGAAGCTCCAGACAAAAATTGGCCAACTTGAGGGCATTCTTATCGAAACTCGACGACGTGAGCAAAGGCTCATCGACGAACTGGCTATAGCCGAATCGCAGCTATAACGCGTCGCTGAAATCGTCCGGCAGATGGCCCAATGACTACCGCTACGCCCACCGGCCGACAATGGTTTCGCTTCGGGGTGGGGACGATGTTGCTATTGGTCACGGCGGCTGCCGTTTTGCTCGGTTGGCTTCTCGAGGAGCTGAAATTCGTCCGTGAGCGGCGGGATTTCCTGTTATTGCTCGACGAATACCGCGTCCAGGAAATGGAGAGCATGCAGCCCGGGCGATTCCTCTCGACAGCGATCATGATGCCCGCCTATGAAGAATCTACGATTCCGATCTGGCGGCGCTGGCTGGGCGACGACGCAAAGAACGTGATCCTTCTTCCCACGAATACGTCGGAAGCTGACTACCAAACCGCGAAGAGACTTTTCCCAGAGACAAAGTACTTCGGCAAAGACGGAATCGCCGTCCCCAACAAATAGGCCGCGGGTCGAGCGGTGACGGCCAGCGAGCAGGCGCGACTGTGGTCGTCCCTCAAACCCTTAAAACCATTTCCGCCAAGGGTTTTTAATTGATCCCGTTTAGCCCCCCATACGCTCTTCGCACTTTACAATTACACCTTTCCATTGTTTGTTACATTGGTATCTCATTTACTTGGGCGTGGCTGCTTAGCGGTTCCTCGCCTTGGCCGCTGGGGCAGGCGCCTAACACGCACGTCCCGCGGCTTTTTTTGCGCCGCGTAGTTGCCACCGAAGTTAGCGGCGGTTATTTTCGAACGCTGGCTGTGACGTGTGCTTACGGCCGGGCCGCTCGGTTTGGTCACGCTACCGAGCGGCCCTTTTTTCGCGCTCGGCCCTTTCGTGCAGGCGAAGTTTAGACGTCAGGTTCGACGTGGCAAAGCTATCCGACCCTACCCCGCTCATCCTCGCCGCGATCGGCAGACTCGCGTTGCTGGCCATGCGTCGTAGGCGACAGTGATTGCTGCGTGACGGCGAGATAGAATCGGGGTATGAGGATCACCGCCGTTCTGATCGCGGCATGCGCGATCATTGCCGTCCCGTTTGTGCTGAGCGATTCGGGCCGCCATCCGGATTTTGGCCCCAGTTTATCCGCACGGATAATGATCGGATTCGCGGTCGTTTTAGACCTATATCTGGTCGGCTACATGATTGAAGGCCTGAGAAATGACATGACGAAAGACTCCCGGTGATCCCCGGACCTGGCGCCCCCGCCTAAGGGACTTTTCGCCATGCCGCTTCATCGAGAATGGGCCGTTCTGCACGGCGACGATCATATTATTTAGGGAACCTAGCGCAATTATTTGGCCTGCGACGTATAATTGACGCGCGTGCCGGCAGGCGCACGTAGGAAGCCCGGGGGGGCGTCCTTCTCGCGGAAACGAGCGCGCCAGCGCGCGCTTGGGGGATTCTTCTCAGGGGGTCGCGACCGTGTGCGGTCCAATTAGCCCAGTCGCTGCTGCGCGCTCGGTGACGTCGTTCGCCGGCGAGGCGGGCGTGTTCACCGACCAGGCGATGGCCACTCAGCAGCCGGCGCGACGATTCTCGTTCAACTCTCGGATTGCATACCCGTACGTTGATGCGCGGCTCGATCAGCCGCGGTCTCCGTATGGTTTGAAATAGTCGATTCGCAACTCGGCGTCGAAGTCTCGGGGGAACGGCCGGCCGCATTCCGGCGGCCGCATGCACTAGCAATATCGCCTGCGCATCGCGGCTGCGCTCGTTGGGCCTTCGAAGCTCGGAATCACTGCGCACGCACGTCTGGTTTTGGGAGCGATTTGGAACGTCAGCATTTACATCGCGTGGGAGCGCCTCATGTTCTTCCTCCTAGCGCGCAATAAAAACGCCTGAAGAAAACTTGGCGAAAGCATGTTCGCAAGATTCCTCCATAGACCGGCTTTGGCGATCGTTATCTCGGTCATCATCCTGTTCTTGGGGGCGTTGTCGATCAAGAGCCTGCCGATCTCGCAGTTCCCGGACGTCGCACCTCCGAGCGTCGTCGTGACGCTCGCTTATCCGGGTGCCAGCGCCCAGGTTCTGGTCGACTCGGTGCTGGTCATCTTGGAGCAGGCGATCAATGGCGTACAGAACATGCGCTACATGATCTCGGCCGGCACCAGCGCCGGCGAGGCCACGATCCTGATCATCTTCGAGCCAGGCTCGGACCCCAACGTCGCAGTCTTGAATGTGCAAAATCGCATTCAAACCGTGAAGCAAAGGCTCCCGCCCATCGTCGAGCTAGAGGGCATCGTCGTGCTCCAGCAGATGACGAGCATGCTGATGTACGTGAACATTTACAGCACGGACAAGGACCACAATCAGGACTTTCTCTATAACTACGCCTTCGTCAACATCGTGCCCGAGATCAAGCGGGTGCGGGGGATCGGCAGCGCCAATATTCTCGGCAGCCGCGCGTTTGCGATGCGGGTGTGGCTGAATCTTGAGCGCATGCGGGCGTACAGTGTATCGGCCGACGAAGTCATGGAGGCGATCCGTACACAAAGCATGCTGGGTTCGCCCGGACGACTGGGCCAGGCAACCGGCAGAACGTCGCAAACGATCGAGTACGTCCTGATCTGGAAGGGACGCTACAACAAGCCGGAGGAGTATGAAGACATCGTTCTCAGGGCAACCCCCGAGGGTGAGATCCTGCGGATCAAGGACGTTGCCGAAGTCGAACTGGGCCCCTCGTACTACAACATCTACTCGAACATCGATGGCTATCCCTCGGCGGCCATCGTCCTGAAGCAGATCCCCAACACCAACGCCGCCCAAGTCATCGAGCAGGTCAAAGAGAAGCTGGAGGAGATCAAAGAGAACTCGTTCCCGCCGGGCATGACCTATGAGGTTAGCTACGATGTCTCCACCTTCCTCGACGCCTCGATCGAGCAAGTGCTGCACACCCTGTTCGAGGCCTTCGTTCTGGTTTCCCTCGTGGTCTTCCTGTTCCTCGGTGATTGGCGTTCCACGCTGATTCCAACGCTGGCGGTGCCGGTATCACTGATCGGGACCTTCTTCTTCCTGCAGTTGCTCGGCCTGTCGATCAACCTGATCACCCTCTTCGCGATGGTGTTGGCGATCGGCGTCGTGGTGGACGACGCGATCGTGGTGGTCGAAGCGGTGCATGCCAAGATGCACGAGAAGCATCTCTCGCCTTATCGGGCAACCAAGGAAGTTGTCAACGAGATCAGCAGTGCGATCATTGCCATCACGCTGGTGATGACGGCGGTCTTCGTTCCGGTGACCTTCATGACCGGGCCGGTCGGCACGTTCTACCGCCAGTTCGGCATCACAATGGCCACGGCCATTGTTCTCTCGGGTGTGGTGGCACTGACGCTGACGCCGGTGCTGTGCGCAATGATTCTGAAGCCTTACACAGGCGCGAAAAAGCGTGGGCCGCTGGCCAAACTGCTGCATGGTTTTGACCGCGGCGTCGAAAAAGTGACGGGCCGTTATGCTTCGCTCTTGAATACGATCGTCACGCGCCGTGCGCTCACCATGTTGATCGTCTTCGGCTTTGGCCTCGGCATTTTCCTGGTTAACACGCAGCTTCCGTCAGGCTTCATACCGCTGGAGGACCAGGGGATGATTTACGGGGTGCTGCAGACGCCCCCAGGTTCGACGCTCGAGTACACGAACTCCAAATCCCAGGAACTGCAGGCCGTGGCCAAAAGTATCGACGGGGTGAAGTCGGTCTCGGCCTTGGCTGGCTACGAGGTTTTGACTGAGGGGCGCGGCTCGAACGCAGGGACCTGTCTCATCAATTTGAAGAACTGGTCCGATCGCGAGATGACCTCGAAGCAAATCATTCAGGAACTCGAACATAGATCTCGCACGATCACCAACGCCAAGGTCGAATTCTTCGAGCCGCCTGCGGTGCCCGGCTTCGGCGCAGCGGGAGGTGTCTCGATGCGTCTGTTGGACAAGACCAACACGATGAATTACAAGCAGTTGGGCGAAGAGGCCGACAAGTTCCTGGCTGCCTTGTCGAAGCGCAAAGAGCTATCGAGCATCTTCACGTTCTTTGCCAACAACTATCCGCAATACGAACTGATCATCAATAACGACATCGCGATGCAGAAAGGTGTGTCGATCAAAGATGTGATGGACAACCTGTCGATCGTCATCGGCAGCACCTGGGAGCAAGGCTTCATCCGCTTCAACCAGTTCTATAAAGTCTTTGTCCAGGCGATGCCCCAGTTCCGGCGGTACCCCGAGGACTTCGAGAACCTATTCGTCAAGAATGACAAGGGGGGCATGGTCCCCTATTCCTCGTTTATGACGCTCAAGAAGCAGCAGAGCTTGAACGAAGTCGACCGCTACAACCTTTATCCGGCCGCCCCCGTTCAGCTTTCCCCAGCGCCCGGCTACAGCACCGGCCAGGCCATCAAGGCGATCCAAGAGGTGGCGGCCGAGACGCTGCCGCGCGGTTACGGCATCGGCTGGGAAGCCTTGGCTTATGACGAAGCGGGCAAGGGAAACCTGGCCGTCTACATATTCATGATCGTCGTGATCTTTGTCTATCTGGTGTTGGTCGCGCAGTACGAGAGCTTCATCCTGCCGCTGGCCGTGATCATGTCGCTGCCGGTCGGCATTTTCGGGTCGTTCCTGTTCCTGCAGGTCATGGGTCTGGCCAACGACGTCTACGCCCAGATCGGCCTGGTGATGCTTGTGGGGCTGTTGGGCAAGAATGCGATTCTGATCGTCGAATTCGCGGTGCAACGGCATCACGAGGGAGTGAGCATCAAGCAGGCGGCCATCGAAGGCGGAAAGTTGCGATTCCGGCCGATTCTGATGACCTCGTTCGCCTTCATCGCCGGTCTGATTCCGTTGGTGCGTGCGACCGGCCCCGGCGCGATCGGCAATCGCACGATTGGGACCACTGCGGTCGGCGGGATGCTCTTGGGCACCTTGATCGGGGTGCTGATCATACCCGGCCTGTACTACCTATTCGCCGTGATGGCGGGGGACCGCAAACTCCTGCAGGACGAGAAGGATCGATCGCTTTCGAACGTTACCAACGGTTTCGAAACGACTATCCAATTGCGGTCAGCCAAAGCACCAAGAAAACCGCCCGAGGCGGGAACGCGGACAGGGCTTTGAAAGGGCCTTGTCGACTATCGCGGTTTTAGGCGGCTAGGGCTGTGAGTCCGTTGTCGTGCATGGCGCCCGCCGCATCGGCCCGTTCTGCAGCCGTTGACCTTTCGTCGTGCGGGCAACTAGCTGTGCGAGCCGTCAAATCATTTGGCTCGAATTGCTTTAGGCACACAGATCGGAACCCGCGCGTCCTCCGAGTAGCTTCACATTCAATGCTCCGCCGCTAAAGAGCATTTCATCCAGCGCAGCGTCGATGTCTGGCAGTTCGACGCGGCCGGTGCCATTTCGTTCCAGATGGTACTGCACCGTGCGCCGCATGAGCTCTTTGATAAACGCTCCGCTCACACCGTCCGTTCGCTGCACGATGCTGAGTTTCACCTCCGCCGGCACATCAATGCCCCGCGAGTACAATTCCACTAACTTGTCTCTGGACGCCGCATCTGGCAATCCAAATTCAATTGCTTGGTCGACTCGCCCTGGCCTTGCAGCCAGTGCTTGCTCCAGGGCCTCGGGACGATTCGTCGTTAGAACAAACAGGATGTCGGCATCCTCGCGAAGCCCGTCCATCTCGTTCAACAACTTATTGAGAAGAACCTCTTCGCAGGTGTTCAAATTCGCGCGATCGCTGGCGATCAGATCAACGTCCTCGATGACCACGATGCTGGGTTGGAGCAATCTGGCGAGTGTCATGTATTCGTCGAGGAGGCCTACTTGCTCGGCAGTTACAAGCAAGGTCGTGTGCCCGGGCAATGCCCTCGCCAAGTAGTGGATTGTATGGGTCTTCCCTGTTCCCGGTGGCCCGTAGAACAGGATTCCTTTTTTCGTGGCGACCTTGTACTGGGCCAATGCTCGTCGCTGCTGAACGAATTTGACGACATTCCGATCAAGCAGGTCGAGCGTCTTTGGAGATAGTATTACTTGCTCTCGTTCGACGGTGCGCAGCTTATGAACTCGAATCCCAGACGCCTCGCCCCGATAGGAATGATCCGCCTCTTCTAACGACAGAATCTTTCCACGGTAAGAATCTGCTTTGAAGACCGACTCTTCCAGATGCCGAAAGAATCCATTTGCGATTGCACTCCCTTCCACGCCGTTTGGAACTCCGATCTGAAACTGTACGCCTGTCACTCGACCATATTGCGCGACGGGCGAGAGGAGGACGACATATTTGATTTGTCCGTGTTCAAGAAACCACAGGCCATTCTTTAGACAGCGAACTGGCTCGTCATCCCCAACGTCGACCTCTTCGTATTGAGGAGGTACAGCAATCGCTGGGCTGTGGTCACTTTCCACGAAGCAATCGGATAAGGTGATTCCCTCGTGCGAGTATTCTTTGCGAATGCCACAGAACTGACGAATGATCGTGTCCTTGGCAAACAATTGGTCAATGGCTCGCTGAAGGTCCGCGCGCACTCGAAACGGAAACTTGCGTTCGGAAACCGAGATGTCTCTTAATTGCGCCGGCAACAAGTGCGACCTGACAAGCGAAACGACTGAGCGATTCCTGCGAGTTCGTGACCGAGCCCAGAATGCGCCAAACGTCGCTGCCACGCCGACAGCGATTCCAATCGCAATAATGCCTGCAGTCGAAAACATTCCGTGCATATCAGAGATGATGTTGGAACTTGTGGATTAAGATGACTTAACGACACATCTAGAATATGACTTGTTCGCGCCCCGTTCGCGAGTGCAAGACAAACACGCGCAGTAGCGTTGTCTACCTCACAAGTCGCCACCTGAGATTTTAGATATTACAGATACACCCGTCTGGACGCGTGATTCGTCGCGACGATGGCCGATTCGACCCAGAACGCTGGGGCCTGCAGGGACGGCAACGCCTTTACCAAGCCCCGAGGCTTTGACCTCATTTTCCAAAGGCCTCCGATAAATTACTGTCGGAAATTTATCAGAACCTAAGCGGTTTCCGCGCTCACTCACTTGTCTGGACAACTGTTGTTCCGATGGCTAATATGGCGGGATGGTCACGAAAACGAGTAGCGCGAAACGTCATTTCGACAGTCTCGAGCAAGAGGCCTTTCTTGGCCTGTGGCGGACGTATGATCGGCTGCGGGCGATGGAGGACGAGCTGTTTGCTCGGTACGACCTGACGCCGCAGCAGTACAACGTCCTCCGGCTGCTGCGCCGCGATCATCCGCACCCGATTCGCACGCTCGATCTGGCGTCGCGGCTGGTCAGTCGCGCTCCGGACATCACGCGGATGCTCGACAAGCTCGAGCAGCGTCAACTGGTGGTGCGCGATCGGCCGGCGGATAACCGCCGCGTCGTACGCATTGGCATCACCGCGGCCGGACTCGAGTTGCTGGAGAAACTGCACGAACCGCTCAGCGATTGCCACGACCGGCAACTGGGACATTTGACTCGCAAAGAACTCAAGTCGCTGGTGACATTGCTGCAGGCGGCCCGGTTACCCCACGAAGATTCCGACAGCCCCTGGTGCTAACCCCTATCGCACCCTGAGAGAAGACATGGACACACAGACAACCGATGTGATCGTGGTCGGCGGCGGGCCGGCCGGCGCCACCGCTTCGACCATTCTTGCGCAGCGCGGCGTGAAAGTCCGACTCTTCGAGCGGGAGAAATTTCCCCGCTTCCATATTGGTGAGTCGCTGATCCCCGAGACGTATTGGGTGTTCAAGCGTCTCAACATGCTCGACAAGATGAAAGCGAGCCCGTTCGTCAAGAAGTTCAGCGTGCAGTTCGTCAATGCGGCCGGCAAGGAATCGGCTCCGTTTTACTTCCACGACAACAAGCCGCACGAGTGCTCGCAAACCTGGCAGGTGATCCGCAGCGAATTCGACAAGATGATGCTGGACAACGCCCGCGAGCACGGCGTGGAAGTGGTCCAGCCTGGCCGCGTGCTAGAGATTCTGTTCGACGGCGACCGAGCTATCGGCGTCCGCGTGCGAGGCGAGGACGGTCGCGATTACACCGTCCACGCAAAGGTTGTCGTGGATGCCAGCGGGCAAAGCACCATGTTGCAAAACCGCTTCAAGCTACGGCTGTGGGACCCGGTGCTGAACAAGGGAGCTATCTGGACCTACTGGCGCGGCGCCTATCGCGATACCGGCCGGGATGAGGGCGCCACGGTCGTGATCCAGACGACCAACCGCAAGGGATGGTGGTGGTACATCCCGCAACACGACAACACGATCAGCCTGGGCGTGGTGGGACCGTTCGACTATCTCTTCAAAGGGCGCGGCAGCCACGAACAGGTGTACGAAGAGGAAGTCGCGGCTTGCCCGGCTATCCAGCGCCGCATTGCCGGCGCCGAGCGGGCGACAGGATACTTTGCCACCAAGGACTATTCCTATCGGTCGAAGGATGTCGCCGGAGACGGCTGGGTGCTGGTCGGCGATGCTTTTGGATTTTTGGACCCGCTGTATTCGTCCGGCGTATTACTGGCGCTGAAATCGGGCGAGTTGGCCGCGGATGCCATTGCCGACGGCCTGGCCAAGAACGACACGTCGGCCGCGCAACTCGGGCATTGGGGCGCGCAATTCAATCGAGGCGTCGACCGCATGCGCCGGCTGGTGTGCGAATACTACGACGGCTTCAGCTTCGGCCAATTCATGAAGGAATATCCGCACCTGCGCGGCAAAGTCACGGACCTACTGATTGGCGATCTGTTCGACGACAAGGTGGACGAAGTTTGGGGACCGCTCGAGTCGCTGTATCCGCCCGAGAAGACATCCATTCCGACATGGGACGCCGGTGTCGAGCCCGAGGAAGTGCCGGATAAGGTCAACGAGCTCTATCTGCCCGAGGGCGAATTGCGGTGATACGGCTACTCGCGGTCGGTACTCACGAGCGCGGCTCGGATCGTTGAAAAGTGTTATCGCGGTGGAAGGTGTCGCATTAAGGGAAAACGGCAACCGCACGGTTGATTCTATCTGCCGAAGGCCATGCTGAAGAACCTTGTTTTTTACTTCTTGATCATTGGTCTTTTTGTCGGCGCGGTGCTCGTAATTCTGCATCTCGGCGCGGACCTGCCGCCGGGAACGGCCGAGACGGTGACGAAGCCCGCAGTGGCCGCAGCCAGTACACCGCAGGCCGAAACCGCGATTGGCGCGGATGGTGCCTTTCGAGTGTTCCTCGAAAACTTGCACCACCCCTTGTCGCTGTTGTTGATGCAACTGATCGTCATTGTCGCGGCCACGCGGATCGCTGGCGGCCTGATTCGCAAGATCGGACAGCCATCGGTCATCGGCGAAATGGTGGCGGGCATCATGCTCGGTCCGTCGTTGCTGGGCATGCTGTGGCCGGCGAGTCAGTCATTTCTGTTCCCCCCTTCCTCGATGCCCGCCTTGCGTTTGTTCAGCCAGGTTGGGGTCGTGCTGTACATGTTCCTGGTCGGGATCGACCTGGACCTGGGGCGGCTACGGCAGAAAGCGCACGCGGCGATCCTCGTCAGCCACGCCAGCATCGTCGTTCCGTTTTTTCTCGGGACGGCGCTGTGCCTGTTCATTTACTCAGAGCTTGCTCCGTCGAACATTCCGTTCACCCCCTTCGCGCTATTCCTGGGCATCGCCATGAGCATCACGGCGTTTCCGGTTCTGGCGCGCATCATCGACGAACGAGGATTGATGGGGACGTTTTTGGGCAGCACCACGATCGCCTGCGCCGCGGTCGACGACGTCACGGCGTGGTGCCTGTTGGCCGTGGTCGTGGCCATCGCCAGTGCCAGTGGTTTTGGCGGCGCTGCTTTGACGGTCGCCTTGACCGTGGGCTTCATCGCCGTAGCGCTAATGGTCATCCGACCGCAGGCGGCGCGACTTGCGAGTGAGGAATTTCAGCAAGAGGCAAACAGCAAGGGGCTAGTGGCGGGCGTGCTGGTCTTTGCGTTTGCCTCGGCTCTGTTCACCGAGGCGATCGGCATCCATGCGCTGTTCGGCGCTTTTTTGGCCGGAGCGGTGATGCCGGCCCAGGCGCGCTTGCGTTCTGTGCTGCGCGCGCGGCTCGAAATGTTCACCACGGTGCTGCTTTTACCTTTGTTCTTCGCCTTCACAGGCTTGCGGACACAGATCGGATTGTTGGGCGACCTGCAAAGCTGGCTGCTGTGCCTGCTGATTATCCTGGTGGCGGTCGCCGGCAAATTCGGCGGCAGCACCCTGGCCGCCCGCTGGACGGGCATCAGTTGGAAGGAATCGCTGGCGATCGGTGTCTTGATGAATACCCGCGGGCTGATGGAACTGATCGTCCTGAATATCGGCTACGACATGGGCATCTTGTCACCGCACATCTTTGCCATGATGGTGATCATGGCCCTCACGACGACATTCATGGCTGGTCCGTTGCTCGCACTGCTGGGTGTCGGGCGCGACAGTCATGAAGAGATCGAAAACACGACGTTAGCTCACGCGCCCGCTCACGTTTAGTGGCGGTGCGGTTCATTACGACCATGATCACTGTCCGTCTGGTGGCCGCTGATACCATGGGCTGCCGCCATCGCACCGGAAAAAGCGCTGCCGGAATCATTCGGGAGCCGGAAAGGCGCAGGTAGCGGATTGAACAATCGCGAATCGGCTTGATCGTCGCCTTTCACAGCCACGCGGTTGGTACAATCAGGTAATGACGCGCGAAGGATTCTTCATCTGCGCGATAGGCATCGCCCTTGTGGTAGTTCTTGCTGCCATTCCCGTGTCGTTGATACGTCACGGCATGACTCGCGGGGCGAAGTATGGGCTTGTTGCTTGGCTCTTGTCGACCGTCTTTATCGCAATCTCCCCTCGGGGGCCGAGTGAAGGCCGTGTGCTTACGCTTTCGCTCTTGCCTTATGGCGCAGCATTTTTCTTCTACTTGTATCGGAGGCCGGCAGCCACGTCGCAGGATAGGGAAGATGGGCCGATCCACCAGGAGATGCCTAGACGCAATGACGGCGAACAGAGCTAGATCATACGCCGCTTCGCGCGTTCCCCTTTTCCAGCCGCTCGCAATTGCCCGGGGCTAACTCGCGTTCGCGCCTGGCGACCAAAAACGTAGAATGGCCGCGGGGCGATGCGACAACGGACCCGCTGCGCAAGGAATTCGAACATGTTCAAGCCGCGAACCCCCGAAGAGAAACTGCTGCTAAGCACCGTCCGCATCGAGACCGAGCACGGCACGGCGACGGGCTTTTTCTTCGGATTGCAGCACGGCCGGAGCGATCTGCTCATCACCAGCAGGCACGCCATCGAAGGGGCGTCGCGCGGAACGCTGCGACTCCACAATGCCGCCTGCAAGGATGACGGAGGCAACGCGCCGCCGACGTTCGATATCGAATTCGATAACTTTCAGGATCTGTGGATCCGGCATCACGACGAATCGATCGATCTGGTGGCCCTGCCCAGCCGAATCATCGACGATGCCGCGTCTCGGCTGCGGCATAATCCGCGTTGGATGGCAATCGAATCGTGCATGGCCCCCACCGAAACTCGACTCGAGGCGTTGAGTGCCGTCGAAGAGGTGCTCATGGTCGGCTATCCGAACGGCGTGTGGGAAAAGTCACATAGCCTGCCGATTTATTGTCGCGGCATCACGGCCAGCCATCCGAATATCGACTTCTGTGACAAGCCCGAGATTCTGCTCAATATCCCTTGCTTCCCGGGTTCGACGGGCTCGCCCGTTTTCATCCTGAATGCCAAAGGCCAGACCGACGAACACGGGAACGATCGCCCCGGCGAACCGCATAATCTGCTGCTGGGCGTGGTCTATTCGGCAGCGACGTTTGGCCCCGACGGTCAAATCGGGGCGCAGCCCGCGTCGACGGCGATCCGCTCGCGCGAAGATTTTGCGATCAACCTGACATACATCATCAAGGCACGCGAACTGTTGCAATTCGCGGATGTGGCATCGCAGCGTCGCCAGGTCGCATCGGCCTGATGAGGCGCCCCTTCCTGCTTAGCGTCAGCCGATGAAGTTTCGCGCCCGGGTTGCACGCATTTGCCGTCGCGCCAAAAGCGCCAGCAAGCCGACGCCCAGCAGGGCAATCGTCGACGGTTCAGGCACCGCGGCCGCCTGCGCGCCGGCGCCGGACGTATGCAGCCAGTTCGAAGAAACGAGCGCAATGTCTTGGGCGTTGACGATGCCGTCATGGTTGACGTCGCTCGCCAGGTTGGCCCCGGCTTGCAGCCAGCTCGACGAGACCAAAGCCAGATCCTGGCCATTCACGATCCCGTCGTTGTTAACGTCACCGGTCAGGCTCGTCGTGGGCACGGTGGTCAGCGTGTCGATGCGTGCCGAGACTTGGCTCGACGAAGTATCACCCGCCACATAGGTGAGGGTATAGCTGCTCGCGGCGGGCACGTTGTCCCATTCGACGCGATAGTAGAAGTCGCCGCCGCCGAATCCGCCGCTGGCCACTCCTTCGTCGACTTGCGTGATTTGTGTCGGCTGCAGAGGACTACCCATGAGTCCCGCGAGGCTCACTCCGAAGAGCGTCTGGTCGAGCGCACTCCCCAGCACCTCAGCCTGAAACACAATGGTCGTCGTGGCACCGCTCGACAACGTCGGCGCCGGAACGGTTGCCTGCAGATTCAAGATTGCATCGAACGAATAGATGTGGGCCGCCGGTGGCGTTCCGATGATGAACGCGTCGTCGGTGTTGGCGGTCGTGTCGACCCACGTCGGAGTGCCGTAGGGGTTGTTGACGTGCGTTGCCGGGTTGGGGCCCGTCGGACTCGTGAATCCATCCCATTCCTGGTAGGTCGTATTGGCCTGGCCAAAAAAGGAAGGATTAACGAGTGGCACCGCACTCGCGCGTGCGCCTGCAACGATGAATGCCGTGGCCAAGGCAACCGCCGTCGCGCGGCGACCGATTTTCGTCAGAAGTTCTCTGGTTCCTGCACGCATGTTTAAATCTTTCACGGGGATGATGGTTCGACTACGGGAGCGCGACGACAAAGGGGCACCGCTCACAACGGCGGGCAGGTGGTTCGGGGCGGCAACAGAAACGATTGCGCCAGCCCCTGGAGGCCGGTACGCGCGCGGTCCTGCGGAAGGAAAATGCAGAGGCTCTGGGCGCGTGGAACGACCTTCGGAAGAATCCGAGTGGTCAGTGGCGAACCATCGGTTCACCACCAGCATTTCGCTGACGGCCAAGAGTGGCGAGCGAGCTTAGGGCTAGCGAGCGACCTCTAGATAATCGAGACCAGACCTGCTTATTGATACTTAGTCTCAATTGGGGTTAATTCTAACCAAGAGTGCATCGCCGTCAATAGTTTTGAGCGCGATTCCTTCGACGGTCCGGGCCATCGCCGTGCCGCCCTCGCGCGGGATACAGCGCTCATTTCCCGATCAGCTTCCGCATCTCGGTCCAACTGCGTGTGTTGGCCACGTCGGCCTTGGTCAGCCCGGCGCGTCGCGCTTGATTGATCCCGTAGCGCAGCACGTCCAGGCCGATCGTGCTGTGGGCATCGCTCGAGATCACGATCGGAATTCTGTGGCTTTTGGCCGCCGCGCAGGCCACGTCGTCCAGGTCGAGCCGGGCCGGATTGGCGTTCAACTCCAGCAGCTTGCCGTAGTCGCTGGCCACCTTGAAAACCTCGTCCAAATCAACGTCGTACGACTTTCGCCGATTGAGGATTCGGCCCGTCGGATGCGCGATCGCCGATATGTAGGGGTTTTGCAGCGCTTCGACGATGCGCTTCGTGATCTGCTCGCGCGGCTGATTCTGTCCGTAATGGACGCTCGCCACGATCCAGTCGGCCCCGGCCAGAACATCGTCGTCGAGATCGAGTCCCCCCTTCTCCAGGATATCGACCTCGACTCCTTTCAGAATCTTGAAGCCGCGCAGCCCTTCGTTCAGCTTGTCGATCTTGGCCCACTGCCGCTTCAAGCGCGTACCGTCCAGGCCGTTGGCCATCGTCACGCGTTTCGAGTGATCCGTAATCGCGATGTACGCCAGGCCGCGCTCGCGGGCCGCGGCAATCATCTCGTCGAGCGTCGCCTTGCCGTCCGTGGCATCGGTGTGCATGTGCAGATCGCCACGCAAGTCTTCGAGCGTTACCAGCTCAGGCAGTTTCCCTTCGTCGGCCCATTCAAACTCTCGGCGTGCTTCGCGCAGCTCGGGTGGAAACACCGGCAAGCCCAGCGACGCGTAAAGTTCTTGCTCGGTACGACCGGCAATCGACTTCTCGCCCTGGTAGACGCCGTATTCGTTGATCTTCAAGCCTTTCGCCTTCGCGCGGCCGCGCAAGATGACGTTATGCGCCTTCGAGCCGGTGAAGTATTGCAGCGCCGCGCCGAACGATTCCGCGGCCACGACGCGCAGATCGACCTGCAGCCCGCCCGATAGCCGTACCGACATCTTGGTATCGCCGCGGGCGATCGTGTCGGTCACTCCCTCGTACTTGCCGAAATGATCCATCACCACGTCTGGCTTGCTCGAAGCAACCAGCAGGTCCAGATCGCCGATCGTTTCGCGCCGGCGACGATAACTGCCGGCCGCCTCGGCCTGTTCGACCGCCTTACACTCGCGCAAGTGCTTCAACAAAGACTGCACGTACTCGTCGGCCGTGGCCCAATAGATGCGATCTTCGCTCGTGGCGGCGATCGACAGCCCTTCCAGAATCTTCTGTTCGGTTTTTTCGCCAAAGCCTTTCAAGTCGCGCACGCGATGGGCTTCGCACGCCTCGCGCAGTTGTTCCAGCGTGCCGATCTTCAAATCCTTGTACAGGACGGCCGCCTTCTTCGGCCCCAAACCCGGCACACGCAACAGAGCCAAAACCGACGGCGGCGTCTTGGCCGTCAACTCGGCCAGCAGCGGCAATTCGCCGGTCGTGACCAGCGTCGTAATCTTGTCGGCCAGATCCTTGCCCACGCCTGCCAGGTCGGTGAGCTTTCGCTCGGGGTCCTTGGCGATCGTGGCGATCGACTCCGTGAGATCGCGCAGCGTCGCGGCCGCGTTGCGATACGCCCGCAGGCGAAAAGGATTCTCTCCCTGAAATTCGAGCAGGTCGGCCACCTGGTCAAAAATGTCGGCAATCTGGCCGTTCTTCATCGTCATGCGCGTGCAAAGTCAAAGGCAACAATCCGTAAATCCTAGAGGACGCCAGCTCTCGCGCCCCCGAACCAGATCATATCATAACGGTCTATGCCGGTAGTATTCAGACGACGGGCACGATCAGATTCGCAAACCTGTAGGGTGCGTCCGCGAAGCACCGCATTTAGACGACGGGCACGGTTGGCATCTTCATATTCGCGAAAGGTAATCATGGGCAACTCGCAACAGGAATTCGCAATCCGCGCAATTGGTCATGTACGTTCAACCCGCTCGGCGGCGGTCGACGACTTTTGGGGCGGCACCGTGGCCACGATCGAACTTGATGCCGAGCAATTCGATGCATCGGCACTGGCAGGCCTGACCGATTTCTCGCACGTGCAGATCGTGTACGTCTTCGATCGCGTCGATCCGGCGAAGATCGTCACCGCGGCTGAACACCCACGCGAGAATCCGGCCTGGCCGAAGGTCGGCATCTTCGCTCAGCGCAAGAAGAACCGCCCGAACCGATTGGGCCTGTCGACGTGCCGCCTGGTTTCGGTCGACGGCATTACGATTGCAGTCGCCGAACTCGACGCCATCGACGGTACGCCAGTTGTCGACATCAAGCCGTACGTCCTGGAATTCGAACCGCGCCGCGAAGAAACCCGCCAGCCGAAATGGATCAGCGAACTAATGGCGGATTATTTCAAAGCGAAGGCATGACGATAATGCGAGAGCTGCCTCCGGAAATGCTGCAATAGCCCCGGAGGGGCGGCATAGTGTAGCCGTGTGGCGTGAGCCCACGGTGAACGGCTGCGTAGCGCAACAAAAGAGCCCCGAAGGGGCGACATCGATCGTACACTGACACTTCGCTGCCGCCCCTTGCGGGGCTGACGACGGTTTTTGTTCGCGAATTATTCCATGGGCTCGCGCCCACGGCTACACACTGTCGCCCCTTTCGGGGCTCAGAGCGTTTTTTCATCGTCGCGCCGACACTTGAAAGAAGATTCAAAATGTTGAATGCTCTGGGCTAATCTGTGTGACGCCTACGCAGGTACGAATCACTGAAATTCCTCGACAATGCGAAACTAGTTTTTTAACCCCTCTCCGCCGCGGGGGAGAGGGCAGGTGAGGGGAGCGAATGCCAAGTGACATTCTGGTTTGTGGGCCTTAGAATCTAGTGTATTAGGCAATTTTCTTACCGCGAGTTCGCAGCTGAATCATGCGCCCTTGGTTAAAGGAAGCCATGCCGCTGTTCGGCGTCCTCGGCGCGGTCGGGGCATTCGTGGCGGTCGCGGTCTACAACAGCAGGCCTTCGTATCCCTACGGGCGGAGCCATAGCTGCTTGAAGGGAATTGGATTAGCGCTGCAAAACTACAGCGACACCTATGGCGGCCGATTTCCGGTTGGCGAATCGTCAAGCGAAGCATCTCTGAGCTTGCTCTATCGAGAACATCTTATGGACGCAGAAACCTTGCGCGGCAAAACAGTTCCGTTGCACGTAGTTCAGAAAGTCCTTGAGCGCGGTGAGCTCCTCGGCCCGAAAACATGCGGTTGGCACTACGTTGAAGGGTTAAAGACTACTGACGATCCCCGAATCGCTATCGTCTGGGACAAAATCGGCCTAGGCCATAACGGTCAGACGCTGCCCGAAGGGGGCCATTCCGTCCTCTTTATTCGCGGCAGCGAGGAAGTCATCTCCGGCCGGGATTGGGAAACATTTCTCGCCGAGCAAGAAAAGCTGCTGAGTAAGCGCAAGAAATCGACGCCATCGACGGCACGCCGGTCGTCGACATCAAGCCCTACGTTCTGGAGTTCGAACCACCACGCGAAGAAATCCGGCAACCGCGATGGATCAGCGAACTGATGGCGGATTATTTCAAGGCAAAGGCATGACGGATTACGCGAGAGCATGATCTTTAACCCCTCTTCCCTGCGGGGGAGAGGACAGGTTGAGGGGGCTCCCATTAGCGACAGACATCTTACTGCAGTGAGCATCGAGGAAGTCGATCTCTTCCAACGCACACGGTTGCAGTCCAACCACGCGACGCACCTTGCCCATTTTGTCTACATGAGCAGTCTGCGGATGATGACCTTGCTCGGTGCGCAAGGCTCGCATTACGCTTCGCCATGCGATCAATTTTAGCGCTGATAATCGCGAGTGCCGCTAGCGGTTGTGCGTCCGCACCGTCACAACCGCCGCCGCGATACGCTTACCCACAGCCGGGCGAGGTAGTGACGCCAGCGCATCCAACCGAGCCACCACAACAGCCGACGTTTCTTCAAAAGGCCGCGCTCGTTCCCGCGGAACTAATACACTTCTGCACGCCGTTTAGTTTGGGCGATCCTCTTTAGGCACCGCCTGTCGACGAAGCCAACACTTGTACGTTGTAAAATCGTAGGACGCGACGTGTAGACGCCGAACAAACAGATCACTCAAGCTTCATCGGCGAATCACCCCAGATCGCATTTCACGAAATCACCGGCCGCGGCGCTACGCGTGCAAGACCATCCAGCGCATCCACCAGCACTCGAATCCGGTGCCGGCGGCAAAGGATCCCCAGAATGCAGCGAGCCACCACCGTCGGGCGAGTAGCGCACCGCATGCCATGCCGGCGCTGCCGAAGCAGCCGATCGTCAGCCCACCGAAAAGAACAATCATCACGAACGTTTCTGGCCAGTTAAAAACTCGATTGGTGAGCTCAAGGCGAATTTCGCCGAGCAAGCACACTGCCGGCACAGCCCCGGCGAACAGCCAAGGGAGTTGTCGCTTCCCGTCGAGCGCGAGAATTGTCAGTGGCAAAGCAACAGGCAGCCACTGGACGAGCGTCACAAACAACACCCTATCCCAGCCGCCTTGCGGAACACGCAGACCTGAAACCCAATTAGGCCATGCAAAAGTAATCGCCGCGACGGCGCACAGCAGCAGAATCTGCCGCACGCTGATCTGTAGTCCTGCTTTGGGCGCGACGTTCATACTCATATTCACGCCTAACGAGAGTCACTTCGCGTCGTGAAAGATAATTCCCAGTGTGAATCGCTCGCCGCTGCGTAATCGGCTGACGCCGTGCCGCATGTTCGCCCGGTAGATGCCGCGCGTTCCGCTTGCCGGACGAGCCTGCACGGGAAAGATTACCCCTTCTCCTTGTCGTAGCGGCACCACTTCGACGCGCGATTGCTTACGGGGCCGCTGCTCGGTCAGCACGAATTCGCCGCCGGTGAAATCGCGGGTCGAGTCCGACAGCAAGATCGCCACCTGCAACGGGAAGACATGCTCGCCGTACACATCCTGGTGCAAACAATTGAAATCGCCCGTCTCGTAGCGCAGCACCAGCGGCGTCGGCCGCTCCTGCCCAGCCGCGTGGCAGCGGTTTAGAAATGCCGCGTGATCGGCAGGGAAGCGCTGCTCACGTCGCAATGCCGCGTTCCAACGATTGGCGATTTCCGCAAGGGCCGGGTAAAGCTCGGACCGCAGTTCGGCAACCAGCTCGGGCAGTGGATAATCGAAATACTTGTACACGCCGCGGCCATACCCATGCCGGGCCATGACGATCGTCTTGCGAAAATGCGAGTCGTCCGCGAATGACTTACGCAGCGTGGCGCACTGCCGTAGGGTGAGGAGTGGTTCGGTGGTCGCGCAGCCGTACTCGTCCAGCTCTGTGGAGATTGCCGCCCAATCGAGCGTGCGTGGCTTGCTGCGGTTTGCTAACTTTGTTGTTTGAGCCTTGGCCATGCGCTGTGTCCTGGCGAGATTGAAAGCGGAGCCCCTCACCCTGCCCTCTCCCGAAGGGAGAGGGGTTTTAATGATCGACTCGTTTTATGATCGCATGGTTTCTTATGGGGAGAACGAATTTTTTTGAGACCAAGAGTACAAGGCGGGCGGGACGCCCGCCCCCCAGTGGTTTCCGCGAAGGCCAAGGCTAAGTCGGCAGTTCCATTTAAATATCTAGCTCCGCTTAAATATGCAGCTCTATTACGTCTTTGTCTGAGAGCACGTGGTCCCCTTTTACGGGCGTGCCGTCGTGGACGCCGGCGCCCCAGACGCGGGCGGTCTTCAATTGCTCGGCGAAGTCTTTGTGTACCAGCGCCGCGACGTCGGCCACGGTGCCGCCGCGGCGTAGCGTGAATGGTCGCTCGTAGTCTGGGCCTTTCGCCTTGGGATGCTTTGTGTAGACGCGCATCACGTCGAGTGCCTGGTAGCTGGCCGTGCGTAATTCTTCCAGGCCTGTGCCGACCTGGGCCGAGACGACGAACTCGGCGAAATCCCATTGCTTCGATTCGTGCATCAGTTCGAGCCGAATCGAGGCGTCTTCCAGGTCGATCTTGTTCGGCACCAACAGTGTCTGTGTAAATGACAGGCCGATGTCGTCCTCGTCCAGGTGCGAAGTCCGCGCCAGGCGCGTCTTCGTTGTGCCCAGCTTGTCGAGCACGGCCTGGCACTCGTCGATTCCTTCATCGCTTCCCAGATCGACCAGCAGCAGCACCAGGTCCGCGCCGCGAATCAGTCCCTGCATGTAGGTTTCGAAGATGTCGGGCGTGATCGGCGGGGTGTCGATCAATTGCACCTGCACATCTTCCCAAGTCATCATGCCTGGCAAGGGTATGCGCGTCGTGAAGGGATACGGCGCGATCTCGGGCGTGGCCCGGGTTAGCGCGGCCAACAGTTGGCTTTTGCCCGCGTTGGGCCCGCCCACGAGCAACACTGTGCCGGCCCCCTGCCGCGGAATCTTGACGCCGGTCTGCTTGGCCGGCGTTTTTTTCGCGGCTTCGACCTCTTTCTTCGCCCGACTGATCTTTTGCTTGAGGTCCGACTGCAGTTTTTCCGAAGCTTTGTGCTTCGGCATCTCGCGGAACATCACCTCGAGCCATTTCAGTTCCTCGTCGACCGTGGTGGCCCGGCGATAGGCTTCTTCAGCCTTGTGATATTGCGGAGTAAGGTTCGTGGCCATGGCGGCGAGCGCGATCTATGAAAGGTGGAACGATCTTTCACACAGCATACCGTTTGCCCCCCGCGCGTTGCAGCAACACGGGCACGGCCCCGATCCCAGCGGACAAGCGATATTCTGCCGGTCAGCCAGTTGACGCCGCTCGGCCGCGCCGTTACCGTTCCCAACTAGCCGCGCGAGGGGTTTCGTTGCTCGCTCATTCGAGGGAGATTCGCTGGTCGTGACGCGTTCGGTGCTTCGTTCCAAAATCGATCGTAACGCGGCCGCATTTCAGGCAAATCGCGCCGCGCTCACATCCCAGATCGAAGAGCTGAACAAGCTGCTCGAAGGGGCTCGCGCCGGTGGCGGACCGAAATACACCGAGCGGCATCACAAGCGAGGCAAGCTGCTGGCGCGCGAGCGCGTCGAGCTGCTCGTCGATCGCGATTCGCCGTTCCTCGAATTGTCGAGCGTCGCCGCTGCCGGCACCGAATATCATGTCGGCGGTTCCGGCGTCGGCGGGATCGGCGTCGTGTCCGGCGTCGAATGCGTCATTACCGGCAATGACCCCACGGTACGCGGCGGCGCGGTGAATCCCTATTCGCTCGCGAAATCCATGCGGGCGCTCGCCATCGCGCGGCAAAACCGGCTGCCTGTTATCTTTCTGGTCGAATCGGGCGGAGCGGATTTGCCCCGGCAGGCCGAGATCTTCGTGCCGGGGGGCGCCGTGTTTCGCGATTTGACGCAGCTCTCGGCCATGAACATTCCGACACTTGCCCTGGTGTTCGGCAATTCCACGGCCGGCGGCGCGTACAACCCCGCGATGTGCGATTACTCGGTCTTCGTCCGCGGCCGTGCAAAGGTGTTTCTCGGCGGCCCGCCGCTGGTGAAGATGGCCACTGGCGAAGAATCGACCGACGAAGAATTGGGCGGAGCCGAGATGCACGCCCGCGTCTCGGGCCTGTCGGATTTCCTGGCCAACGATGAACTCGACGCGCTGCGCTTGGGCCGGCAGATCATGGCCAACCTCAACTGGCGCAAGCACGGCCCGGCGCCGAGCGGCCACGTCGCTGAACCATTGTACGACGCCGAAGACTTGCTCGGGCTTGCCCCGTCGGACTTGAAGGTTCCGGCCGATATTTATGAGATCCTGGCCCGCGTCGTCGATGGTTCGCAATTCGACGAATACAAACCACTCTACGGCACCAGCCTGGTGACCGGTTGGGCGTCGATCCACGGTTTTCCGGTGGGCATCTTGGCGAACGCGCGCGGCGTGCTGTTCTCTGAGGAAGCCCAAAAGGCCACGCAGTTCATCCAGTTGGCCAATCGTAACGACGTGCCGCTGGTGTTCATTCAAAACGTGACCGGCTACATGGTGGGCAAGGAATACGAGCAGCGCGGCATCATCAAGCATGGCGCCATGATGATCAACGCCGTCTCGAATAGCACGGTGCCGCACGTCACGCTGCAGATCGGCGCTTCGTACGGCGCCGGAAATTACGGCATGTGCGGCCGGGCTTACAATCCGCGCTTTGTGTTCATCTGGCCCAACAGCAAGACGGCCGTCATGGGTCCGCAGCAATTGGCCGGCGTGATGTCGATCGTCAGTCGTGCCGCCGCGGCCGAGGCGGGCCGGCCGTTCGACGAGCAGGCCGACAAGATGCAGCGGGCCTTTATCGAAAATCAGATCGAAAAAGAGTCGCTCGCCGAATATACGAGCGCGCGGATTTACGACGACGGCATCATCGACCCACGCGATACGCGCACAGTGCTGGGCATCGCCCTTTCGGCCTGCCATTCCAACGTGGTGCAAGGCACGCGGCAGTGGGGCGTCTTTCGCATGTAAAAATGAAGAAGATCCTGATTGCAAATCGTGGCGAAATCGCCCGCCGTATCATGCGCACCTGTCGCGAGATGGGTATCGCGACGGTCGCCGTCTGCTCAGAACCGGACAGGGACGCGCCGTTCGTGCGCGAGGCGGATGAAACGGTGCCGCTCGCGGGCGCGTCCAGCGCCGAAACGTATTTAAATGTCGACGCACTGCTGAAGGCCGTGCAACTGACGGGCGCCGATGCGGTCCATCCGGGCTATGGTTTTCTTTCGGAGAATGCCGACTTCGCACGCCGCGTCGGCCAGGCCGGCCTGACGTTTATCGGCCCCACGCCCGACGCCATTGCCGCGATGGGCTCGAAGATCGAGGCCAAGCGCCGCATGCAGGATTCGGGGGTCGCGGTGCTGTCCAGCATCGCGGTCACCACTCAATCCGCCGCGGATTTGGCGCGCGAGGCCGCGACACTCGGTCCGGCCATTTTGGTCAAAGCGTCGGCCGGCGGCGGTGGACGCGGCATGCGCATCGTGCGGAACGCGTCCGAATTGCCGGCAGCGGTCGAGGCGGCGCAGCGCGAAGCACTGTCGGCGTTCGGCGACTCGACGGTATTTCTAGAGCCGTATGTCGACGCGCCGCGCCACATCGAAGTACAAATCTTCGGCGATACGCACGGCAATATCATCCATCTGCTCGAGCGCGAATGCTCGATCCAGCGCCGACATCAAAAGATTGTCGAAGAAGCCCCCTCGGTCGCGCTCGATGAGAAGCTGCGCGGCGCCATTTGCAGTGCCGCCGTCCGAGCCGGCCAGGCGATCGGTTACACGAGCGCCGGCACCGTTGAATTTCTGCTCGCGCCGGATGGCAAGTTTTACTTCCTGGAAGTCAACACGCGGCTGCAAGTCGAACATCCCGTGACCGAGGAGATTCTCGGCCTCGACCTGGTTCGTTTGCAGATTCTGGTCGCGCAGGGCCATGCATTGCCCCCCGAGGTCTGGCAGGCGAAACCCCTAGGACATTCCATCGAGGTGCGGCTGTACGCCGAGGATCCCGCGCACGGATACGCACCATCGACAGGCCGATTGCATCGCTTTCGCGTCCCCACTGGTCCGGGCATCCGGCTCGAGTCGGGTGTCGTCGATGGTTCGACCATCACGTCGTACTACGACCCGATGCTGGCGAAAGTGATTGTCCATGCGCCGACACGCGCCGAAGCCGCGCGGGCGCTCAGTGCAACCTTGGCCCGCTCGCAGATCCACGGCCCGCACACGAATCGCGAATTGCTGGTGCGTATTCTGCGTCATCCGCAATTTCTGGCCGGCGAGACCGACACGCATTTCCTCGAACGACATCCGGCCGCCGAACTTTCGGCACCGCTGTGCGACACGGCCGGCGAGAAACTGCACGCCGCCGCGGCGGCTCTGGCGGCGGCAACGCAGCGGCATGCGGACGCACCGGTGCTGTCCACGATTCCTGCCGGCTGGCGCAACAATCCTTCGCAATACGAGACGGTGAAGTTCCAGGGCACCCATGGCGAGATCGAGGTCGCCTATCGCTGGTCGCGCGGCACACTAAGCCTATCGATCGATGGCGAAGCGCTCACCGGAATTCGCGTCGGTCGCTGCTGTGGCGAGCATGTGGAACTCGAGGCGGACGAAATTCTTCGCTCTTATGACGTCCATCGCGTTGACGACACACATTATGTCGACAGCCCACTCGGTTCGTCGGTGCTCGTCGAGTTGCCTCGTTTCCCCACGGCCGAGGAAGAGGTACAGCCGGGCTCGCTCGTGGCGCCCCTCCCTGGTGTGGTGGACGCGGTGAAAGTAGCGGTCGGCGATCACGTGGCGGCCGGTGACGTGCTGGTCGTGATCGAATCGATGAAAATGCTCTACCCGGTCACGGCCCCCGCGGCAGGACGCGTTACCGCACTACACGCGCAAAAGGCGATGCACGTCGAGGCCCGGACGGTGCTGGCCGTCATCGAGGAAAGCACCTGAACACCGGCGGCAGGACTGAGGGCTTTCCCATACCACGGGCTCGGTCGATAGAATGACGGTTTCTCGTGGCGCATGCTCGACGGCTTTTGTCCGCCGGGCACCCATTTCAAAGTTCTGTTCCCCCCGCTTGTAGGAATGTTCTATGTCGGCCCAGTCGCAACCGCTGCGTATCGCCAATTGTTCAGGTTTCTATGGCGACCGCCTGTCGGCCGCGCGCGAGATGCTGGAAGGGGGACCGATCGATTATCTCACCGGCGATTATCTGGCCGAGCTGACGATGTTGATCCTCTTCAAGTCGCAGCAGAAGGAAGCCACGAAGGGGTACGCCACGACCTTCCTGCGGCAAATGGAAGTCGTACTCGGCCTGGCGATGGAGCGGGGCGTAAAAATCGTGACGGATGCCGGCGGCTTGAATCCAGCCGGCCTCGCGGGCGAGCTACACGCCCTGGCCGATAAGCTGGGCATCAAAACTTCGATCGCCCATATCGAAGGGGATAACTTATTGCCGAAGCTGCCAGCGCTGCGCGCCGGCGGCGAAGAGCTGCGGCATCTCGATACGGGCCGTCCATTGGCCGAGTTGAAAGCCCCGCCACTGACCGCCAACGCTTATCTCGGTGCGTGGGGCATTGTCGAGGCGCTTTCGCACGGCGCGAATATCGTGGTCTGCCCACGCGTCACTGATGCATCGGTGGTCGTGGGCCCGGCCGCCTATCATTTCGGCTGGCAGCGTACCGACTGGGATCGTTTGGCCGGCGCCGTCGTGACCGGGCACGTGCTGGAATGCGGCGCGCAAGCGACCGGCGGAAACTACGCGTTCTTTCGCGAGGTGCCGGGGCTCGAACATCCCGGCTTTCCGCTGGCCGAGATGCATGCCGACGGCTCGAGCGTTATCACTAAACATCCCGGCACGGGGGGCCTCGTTTCGGTCGGCACCGTGACCGCGCAACTGCTTTATGAAATTGACGGGACCCGCTATTTGAATCCCGACGTCGTTACCCGTTTCGACACGATTCAGCTCGCGCAACAGGGACCGGATCGAGTATTGATCTCCGGCGTGCGCGGCGAACCTGCGCCCGACCGGGTCAAGGTCTGCATCAATTACCTGGGCGGATTCCGCAACTCGATGACATTTATCCTGACCGGGTTGGATATCGAGGCCAAAGCCGATCTGGCCCGTCGCACCTTGATCAAGGAACTTGGCGGCCCCGACAAATTCGACGCGCTCGATTTCGACCTCGTGCGAAGCGACAAGCCTGACGCATCGACCAATCCCGAGGCCAGCGCTCAACTGCGAGTCACCGCCAAGGGGCAGGATCCGAAACGCGTGGGCCGCGCCTTCTCGAACGCCGTGGTCGAAATGGTGCTGGCCAGCTTCCCGGGTTTCTACTGCACCACGCCGCCGCAAGAAGCTACTCCGTATGGCGTCTATTGGCCGGCGCTCGTGCCCGCCGCTGTGCCGGAATACAAGGTGATCCTGCCCGACGGTAAATCGATCGCCGTGCCCCCCGCCCCAACCGCCGGTGGCATCATCAACCCACCGGACACCGGCGAGATGCCCATCCCGAAAGACGCCGTTGGTGGCACGACGAAACGCGTTCCGCTAGGAACCATCTTCGGTGCGCGGTCAGGGGATAAAGGTGGGAACGCCAACGTTGGCGTCTGGGCCCGCAGCGATCGTGGCTACGACTGGCTGAACTCGTTCCTGAACGTCGATCAGTTCAAGCTGCTCGTGCCCGAGGCGACGGAGCTGGTGGTGCGACGTTTCGAATTTCCCCTGCTCAAGGCGTTGAACTTCGTCGTCGTGGGGCTGTTGGGCGAGGGCGTTTCCTCGTCGACGCGGCCCGACGCACAGGCCAAGAGCCTGGGTGAATTTCTGCGCTCGCGACTGATCGACCTGCCGGAAGTGCTGCTGGTCGACGCACCGAAGTAACGTCGAAGGATCTCCGCGCACAGCCGACGCTCACAAAACGCAACTGGCCGCCAGGGCCATTCGCCCGGCGGCCAGTATTTGTTATGCGCTCCGCGATACGCGGAGAATTTTCAGACTACTTAGGAGCGTCAGCCGCGCCTTCTTTGGCACCGTCGACAGCGCCTTCAGCGGCACCCTTCAGCTTCTCGCCGACGGACTTCGTCTCTTCGACCACGGCCTCACCGGCCTTATGGGCCGCATCGACAGCGTGCTCACCAGCTTCCTTGGCCTTGTCACCAGCTTCGTGAGCAGCGGCGGCAGCCTTGTCGGCTTCGGCCTTGCCGGCCTTCTTGGCTTCGGCGCAACCGACCAAGCTGACAGCGCTCAAAACCATCAACGTTCCAATAAACTTCTTCATAACAACACGATCCTTTCTCAGGCAATAAAATCGGCGAACCCCCCACAGAACGACGGACCCCCGGCCCGCCGCTCTCACCAAACTTTAGATTCCAAAACGGCCCGGTTTATTCCCGGGCCTGTAGAAAACAATGTTCAGACAATCCCTGCCGCCGGATATCCGGACCAATCGGCGATATCCAACGCGACTTCTGCAGAAAGCCCATGCCATGCAAAGTTCGCATCAAGAATCGTTAATCCGTGTTCCAGGCGGCCTTCCGTTTTTGCAGAAATGCCGCGATCCCCTCGGCGAGTTCCGCACTTTCCCAACGGTCGGCCAGTTGCTCGGTCGTGTACAAAATATTCTCTGCCGTTTCGTGATTACTGACAAACGCGATGAGCCGCTTGCAATCGGCCACGGCCCCCGGCGCGCAGCGCAAGAATGCAGCGATTTCACGATGGATCGCGGCGTCCAAAACCGATGGCTCGACAACGTCGTCCAGCAATCCCCAGCGTACGGCCGCGGCACCGTCCATGTCCGTGGCATTCAGCATCACGCGCCGCGCACGCGGCACACCCAGCTTCGCCACGACATAGGGCGAGATCGTGGCCGGCACCAATCCTAGCCGCACCTCGGTCAAACAGTACCGGGCCGTGGTCACGCCAATCGCGATATCGCAAATCGAAATCAGTCCCAGGCCGCCCCCAAAGGCTGAACCGTTGATCCGCCCCACGATCGGCCGCGGCAGGCTATCCAACTCGGCAAGCAGCGTCGCCAGCTCGGTCGCGTCGGCAATCCGCTCGGCCCGCGAACGTTTCGCCTGGACTTGCATCTCCTTCAAATCGCCGCCGGCGCAAAAATGATCGCCAGCGCCCGAAAGCACGACGACGCGCACCGTGCTGTCCGCAGCCAGCCGATCGGTCGCGGCACGCAGGTCGCGAATCATCTGCTGCGACATGGCATTGCGCGCCTCGGGCCGATTGAGCGTCAGGCGCGCCACACCAACCGGGTCAACTTCGAGCGTGATCGTTTGAAAGTCGGTCATTTTTAGTAGGCAGTAGTTCGTAGTCGGTAGCTAGTTATTGGCAAAGGCAATTCAGGGAGCTTTTGTGTCGGCGTTCTCTTGCGCTTTTTCGCGCAGTACGCGGCGTAGGATCTTGCCGATGTTGCTTTTCGGTAGCGCGTGCAGGAAATGGACGTGCGTCGGAGCCTTGAAGCGGGCCACGTGCCGGCAAACGTGCTCGACGACTTCCGTTTCGCTCACGGTCGCGCCCGGCTTCGAAACCACGAACGCCACGACATTCTCTCCGTAAACGGCATCGGGCACGCCCACCACGGCAGCCTCGGCCACGGCCGGATGCTCGTGCAGCACCGCTTCCAGTTCGGCCGGATAAATATTCTCGCCGCCGCGGATGATCATGTCCTTCTTGCGATCCACGACGAACAGATAGCCATCGTCATCGAGATATCCGACATCGCCAGTGTGCAGCCAGCCGCCGCGTAAGACTTGCTCGGTTTCGTCAGGCCGATTGTGATAACCCTGCATGACGATGGGCCCGCGGAGGCAGATTTCGCCTCGCTTGCCGGCCGGCAGTGACTCGTCGGCGTCGTCGAGAATCTTGAGTTCGGTGTTGAAATAGGCGCGCCCCGCCGAGCCCGGCCGATACGCCTCGGTGCGACGGTTGGCCGTCCCGAGCCCAGTTCCTTCGGTCAGACCGTACACTTCGCGAATCCGCGCCGGATAGCGACGCATGAACGCCTGCGCCAACTCGACCGGCAGCGGCGCGCCGCCACACACCACTTCGACCAGCGACGACAGGTCGTAATCCTTCGCCTTCGGATGATGCAGCAGTACGGCTAGAATCGTCGGCACGGCGGCCGTGGCCGTGGCGCGATGTTTATGGATCAGGGCCATGAACGACTCGGGCTCGAACCACCGCAATTGAATCAACCGCGTCTGATCGGCCAGGTAGTCGGGCGTCATGAGCAAGTCGTGCATGATCGCCACGCCGAAAATATGCGCAATCGGCATCGCGCTGAGCGTGGTCCGCGGCCATTTCCACTGCGGCAGCTCGGCGGCCTCGACCACCGCCTCGGCACTGGCCAACAGATTGCCATGCGAGAGCAAGACCCCCTTGGGCCGCCCCGTAGTGCCTGACGAATAGAGCATCACAGCGCCATCGCCGTGGCCGATCTTCGGTAGCGCCGCGCTCGGATCGAAATCCAACAGCGCATCGAGATTCACTTCCGGGGGCGTGGCCTGCGGATTGTCGACGCCCCCTTGCACCAGAATCTGGCGCACGTGCGGCAGGCCCGCGGCGGCTTCGCGTACCGTGGCCAGGCGATCGGCGTCGGTAATCACGAATTGCGCCTGCGTATCGGCCAGCACGTATCGCAGCTCGGCCGGGGCCGCCTGCGGCATGACTGGTACGGCCGTCGCGCCGCAGCGAAAGATTCCCTGGAAGACAGGATAGACCAGGGCGTGATTCATCATCAGCACGATGGCCCGCGCGCCCCGCTCGAGCCCCAATTCAGCGAACGCCGCTTGCAGCCGTTGCCCCCGGTCGAGCAATTGGACGTAGGTGAAATGCTCGCCGTCGATCTCGTAGCAGCACCGCTCGCCCAAGCGGGCCGCCGACGCTTCCGCCAATTCCGCGAGATTCTCAATCGTCATGGTCCCCCCCTCGCTTCGTTCCATCTGGCGGCATTAGTCGCCCGGAGAATCGCGTCACGGATGACGGCCGTTCCGACCGATCGTCACGCGAACCCCTGTCGCGCAATCGCCATCGCACAGACACCATTGAGCACAGCGCGACTTACCCGCCCGTCGCGGTCCTAGAATTCCGCCTTCCCTTCGAACGCTCAAGATACCGAATTCGCCGGCGAATGCCGCGCAAAAACCAGAAAATCCGGCGCCGCCCCCAGCGAGAAGGATTGCGCAGAACGCCAGGCGTCCGCTGCGCTCACGCGTCAATGAATAATCGCCGCAACAGCGGATTCAAGAATCTTCCCTGCGGATCGAGGCGCTGGCGAACCTGCTGAAACCTGTCCCACAGCGGGCACAGGCCGGCCAGATCACGACCGGTCAGGCTGTGCATCTTGGCCCAATGTGGGCGTCCCTGGTGGCGGCGAAAGATCGCTTCGGCGTCGGCAAAGAATTCGGCGTGCGGCAGATCGGCGCCCTGATGGATCGATATTGCCACGGTCGCGCGCCCCTGGGCGGGACTAAGGAAAATATCGTCCGCGGCTTGCGTGCGATATTCGATCGGCCAGGTGACGCTTGTATGCTTGCGCTGCATCAAGTCGCGGATGGCAAGGAAACATTCCACCCCCTGCTCGGCCGGCACGGAATATTCCATCTCGTTGAATCGATTTTCTCGCACCGTGGGGAAGATCTGCCAACTGTTGGCCACCCGTTCGCGCTCTTCACTGGCCAGGCCCGATCCTGCACCAGGATCGTCCACGGCCACCGGCGTAACGGGTCGATCCGTAGGATTCAGCGTTTTCGTGAAGGCACAACCATCGATCGGATACCAGAAAAACTCGAAGTGTCGATTCGCCTGTGACCGCTGTTCGAGCGACGCCAGGCAAGCGTCCAGGGGTTCGCGGCGCACCTGTTCGTGCAAGCGATAGAGAGGCAACAATCGCAACCGCACCGAGGTAATCACGCCGAGCGCGCCCAGGGAAACTTGTGCCGCGCGAAACACCTCGGCGTCGGCTTCCGCCGAGCAATCCATCACTTCGCCCGTGGCGGTCACAATGCGCAAACCGACGACCTGGGTCGAAATGCTTCCCAGCGTCGGCCCCGTGCCATGCGTGCCGGTCGAAACGGCGCCGGCGATGGCCTGCACATCGACGTCCCCCTGGTTCTCCAGAGCCAGACCGTGCACGGCCAGCGGCTCGCCCAGCGCGTGAATCTTGGTGCCGGCGTGAATCGCGGCCCGGCCCGCCTTGGTATCGGCCCATTCGACCCCGGCCAGCCGATCGAGCGACAGCAAAATGTCATCGCTCGCGCACAGTGGCATGAACGAATGCCCTGTCCCGGCAACACGCACGATTTTTTGCTCGTGCGTCGCGCGGCGTACGATCGCCGCAACTTCGGCCTCACTCGCCGGATAGAGAATCTCGCCAGGGCTGCACGTAACCGAGCCGGACCAATTGGACCATTGCGCCATGACAGACCTATCGAACGGCAAAGGAGAGACAATATCGAGGACCGCACATCGGCAAGTGGCAATGGGCCATACGGCTGCCGTAATCGATACGTTACCCGGCCGAGCGTGATGTGGCGAGCATTCGGCGTGGCTCCGGCGTCTCTTGCTGGCGGCGCGTGTATTCGACCAACAGCGCCAGAACGACGAAGCTCGCCGCGGCCGTCGCGAGCGCCAGCAGGTTCATGTCCTTCTTCAGCATGGTGTCGTACAAGCCGTGCAACACCATGGGAACGGCCAGCACCGTTAGCGCGGCGATCGCCAGGTCCGGCCAATCTAAATCGCCCTCAAACTTTTCGGCATTGGTCCAGATTAAGAGCGCCACCGAGGCCGACCACACCGCGTGCAAAGCAACGCACGAAACGAACCGAACAAGGTAGATTTCGCCTGACTGAATCCCGTTGTAATACTGGGCCGAGTACATGATTCCCTCGGCGACGCCAAAGCCGACGTCGCTCGCCAGCCCCCACATCACGGCAGCCCGCCAGGTGAACGGGTTTCCGTTACGGCAGCGAATGATCACGGGCAGCGCCTTCGTTAGTTCCTCGCACAGTCCGACGCCGATCGTGTAACCGAAGAAGCTCAGCAAGAAGCCGTTCTCGGGATCCTCGGCCGCGTTATAGCTGAAGCCGATCAGCTTCATGACCAAAAACACGAGCATCCCGACGCCACGTCCGGGCAACCAGACCCCCTGCGTCGCCTGAGCCATGAACTGTACGGTGAGCAACAGAACGATCCCGGCCGTGGCCGTGCAAAGTCCTACGAGCGCGATCGACACGGGCGTTGATTGGCCGCGTTCGAACGCCACGATAATGATGCCCAGGAAGATCGCGGCCGAGATTAGCCCGTAAATCCAGTGCACCCACGTCGAGTGAGGTAAATGGGCTCCCTCGAAACGCCCGCCCGGCAATCGATCGAAAAACGAGGACGAGTCGAGGTCCGCGGATTCGGCTGAGAAAACATCCGGATTGGCTTCGATGGTTCGGGTCAGCCGCTCCTGAATATCGTTCTCAGGCGAAATGATCGACCAGCCGAGCGGCAACAGCGCGAGCGCGAATACCAGGTAAACGTAGTCACGCAGTCCCGCGCTAGCGGCTGGCTTGGCCTTCGTCGGCGCCGGAGCTATGCGCCGTGTAGGAGCCAACGCCACTGCTGCGCCCGGTGCCTTTGAAGGCACCTCCGCCGCCAGCGGCGAAACGGCAAATGTGTCTTCATCAAGGGGCGATGGGGTCGTGCGCGCCGGGGCCACGGACGTCAGTGCCACGGGGGACGGTGCAACATGCGACTGTGCCGCGGTAGTCGAAGCCGCAGGCCTCGAAGACAACGGCGCAGCTTGTGGCGGGCGTGGTCGCGGCGCCGCGGCGTTGTCTGCGGTGGGTGTTACGGCGGGGCGTTTTGGCGGATGACCCACCGGGGCCGGCGCTCGCACGGCCGACGGAGCTTTGGCGGGGGCCGGCTTGGGACGTAATGGTTCGTCGGCTGTCGCGCCGCCTGGCTTTGTTGGCGATGGCACTGTCATCACCGCCTGACAGCCGGCGCATCTTGCCCGCTTGCCTGCTGCCATGTCTGGCGCGGAAAGCACCTTCGCGCATTGTGGACAAACGACTCGAATCGCCATTGCTGCCCCGCGATCGACAAGTCCGAAAAGTCATCCTCCCTGACAGCCAACTCGCAGAGCTAGTTTATTCCAGAGCGGGGCGACTCCCAACTTTTTTTCGCGCCTAATAAGCTGTAATTCATCCAGTTAGGCGATGCAAATTAGCGAGCCAAATTCATGCATATTAGCCACGCTGCCAGGGTGATTCCGTTGCACTAAAATGGCGGCATGAGCGAATCTACCATGACGCGCACCCGCCGCAGATGGTTCCAGTTAGGGCTGGGACCGCTATTCGGGGTAATGGCCCTGCTAGCCGTATTCGTGGCGTACCACGCCAACTGGATTCGGCAACGGCACGAAGTTCTCACGCGGTGTGACGTGGCAAAGTACTCTTGGACTGAATTCGATGCCCCCATTAAGGCCCCGCAATTACTTTGGTTGTTCGGCGAGCAGGGCTACGCTGATATCTGGGTGAGATTCGAGAGCGATCACCCTCGAAGCACGAATGGCGATGAAGAGGCTGAATTAAGGCGAGTTCGCGCTTTATTTCCGGAAGCTCAAAGAATTCTGCCGAGCGTTTCACCGGGAATGCCACCACTTCCAGACCCTGATTAATGGCCTCCCCTAGCCGACACACGCGGATAACCCACCACCAAACAAAACGTTTTGCAGCAACACAACCGCACGACACTACCCTCCGGTTCGTAGTGGAACGTTTTGAAGATTCCTACGTCGAGCGATCCATGCTCCCGGATCAACCTAATTCCGACGGCTAGCCCGGCATAGTAGCACGCCCATCGAACCGCGCCCGGTTTAGTTGAATTCGTTTGCCGGCAGCTTTTGTACCTGCGCTTTGACCGGCTATTATTTCGGCATGGAAACCAAGAGACGATGACCCGCAAAAAAGGCCAAAAGGAACGTCAGGCAGAACGCCTGGAGATTCGTTTCACGCCGACTGAAGCAAAAGGCATCGACCTGACTGAGGACGGTAAAACGGCTACCTGGGCTCGTGAGACGCTGTTAAAGGCCGCACGGCGGCAGCCTAAGACTTAGTGGACGTGCGGCGAGCTGCACGCCGGAACCGTGAGCGTATAAGGCTCGGATCGCCCTGCGCCACGCCCTAACGAGAAAGGGCTAGCGTATGGGTGGCAAAGACAAGAAGAAGCGGAAGGGTAGCCTCGTACAATGGGTGCACGAAATGATTTCCATCAACCTGGAAACAGATCGCGCTTGTCCATTAATCGCCGTAGAATTGGTAAACGATGCAATGCAGGATTTTCTGGAAGCAATCTTTCGCGCGAACAATGCGCCTCAAGAACTTCAAAACAATCTGCTTACTGCGTTTGCTGCGCCTCTATACTCATTTGCAATGCGAGTCGCGATTTGTCGCGCTTTCGGGCTACTTCCCGCAGCACTTTGCGAACAGATGACTTCATTGCGAAAGATTCGCAATCACTGCGGCCACGCCAAGGCGGTGGTATCACTTGACGACGAGGAAATTCAGCAATGGGTTCGCGCTCTTCAGGATTTTGTGCAGGTCTATAGGAACTACAAACGCCTCCCTCGTCCACGAAAGGCGATTGAGGTCGCATGCGACATTATTCGACACGAGATTTACGATGAGATGCGCAGTCTTCAGTCGTCAAGCAAAGTTTGAATAGCGGCCATGTAATACGCCGTAAGTCGTGACTCTAGGCCCCGAAGCTGCCATGCGTCGGCGATCTTCCTGGGACCTCGTTACGCCAATCGTCCGTTCGTGAGGCATTCCACCATTGGGGATCGGCGGCAAGCCTCTAACAAGCGCTCAATCGTGGGATTTTTGATTCTTTTTGGCATGCGTTTTAATTCGGCATCACCACCCGCCTTTTCTCCGCCTTTGCAGCCCGGCCTTGGGCGGGTATACTCCTGGATTCACTAATCCGGACATAACCGTCGCTACAAAATAGCTTTGCGCTGGGAGGATTGGGCCATGGCCCGTACTTGTGAAGTGTGCGGCAAGGGACCGCAGGTCGGCAACCAGGTCACGATCCGCGGTAAGGCCAAGTATTTGGGGGGCGTCGGTACCAAGATCACCGGCATCACCCGCCGCCAGTTCAAGCCGAACCTGCAACGGGTCCGGGTTACGATGAAGGGGGAGAACAAGACCATGTTGGTCTGCACCCAATGCCTGCGCAGCGGCGCCGTGACCAAGCGTATCGAGGCGGTTCCGTTCCGATTGCCCGCCGACGCCGCGCCGAAGGACAAGGATAAAACCAAGCCCAAGGGGCCGGTTGCACCGAAGGCCCAGGCCAAGCCCAAGGCTCCGGCCAAGGCAGGCAAGTAGCAGCGACCGCCGGAACGGTTTCGCACGATTCGCAGCCGAGGTCTGAACGGGCCGAGCGCTGCGTCATGCGAACCGTCACCGCGCTGGCATTGTCCTGGCACTTATCCCGGTGAAGCGCGGATGATCGTTCGTTGGGCGTTCGACTTTTCGAATTTGGGTACACCTCCCCATGTCGCTGACGCGCGAACAAGTTGAAAAGGTTTCGCTCTTGGCTCGGCTGCGCCTGTCCGATGCTGAGCTAGAGACGATGACCACGCAACTGAGTGCCATCGTCGGCTATATCGAGCAATTGGCCGAGCTCGATACCGATTCGATTCAGCCGATGGCCCACGCCGTCGAGTTGCACAACGTCTTTCGTGCCGACGAAGTGAAGCCGAGCGTTGCGCGGTCCGAGATGTTGGCCAATGCTCCCTCGGCCGATGGCGAGTGTTATCTGGTGCCCGCCGTGCTAGGGGACTGAGATTCTGGCAAACGGCGTTCTCGGCAATGTGATTTTTCAGCACAGTGGTTTCTCGGCAAACTGACTCCTTAGCAACTTGGCGCGAGTGCATCGGCCCATGTCGCTCATCGAAAAATCCGCCAAGCAGCTTCTGGCCGATCTGTCCGCCCGGAGTGTCTCGGCCGTCGAGGTGACGGAAGCGTATCTGACCGAGATCGCGTCGCATGACGCGAAAGTCGGAGCTTTTTTGCGCGTCGATGCCGAAGGCGCCCTGGCCAAGGCACGCGACATTGACCAGCGCCGCGCCTTGAACCAGCCGGTAGGGCATCTGGCCGGTATCCCCGTAGCGGTGAAGGACATTCTTTGCAGCCGGGGCGAGGTCGTCACCTGCGCCTCGCGCATCCTGGAGCACTTCGCGGCCCCCTACGATTCGACGGTCGTCGCTAAGCTGAAAGCGGCGGACGCCGTGCTGATCGGCCGTACGAATCTCGACGAGTTTGCGATGGGGGGCTCGACCGAGAACTCGGCCTTCCATGTCACGCACAATCCTTGGGACCTGTCCTGCTTCGCCGGCGGTTCCAGCGGTGGCTCGGCCGCGAGCGTTGCGGCACGCATGGCTCCCTTGGCCATCGGCACCGATACGGGCGGATCGATTCGGCAGCCGGCCGGACTGTGCGGCATCACGGGTTTGAAGCCGACGTACGGTCACGTCAGCCGGTACGGCGTCGTCGCGTTCGCCAGCAGTTTGGACCAGGTTGGCCCCATGGCGCGCACGGCCGAAGACGCGGCGCTACTGCTGGAAACCATTGCCGGGCACGACCCGCTCGATTCCACCTCGGTCCATTCCCCCGTTCCGCCGTACAGCGAGTGGATCGAACAGCCGCTCGAAGGACTTACGATTGGCCTGGTGCGCGAGCATTTCGGACCAGGGCTGGACGAAGAGGTTAACGCCGCGGTGCGCGATGCGATTCGGATTTATGAATCGCTGGGGGCGAAGGTCAAAGAAGTTTCGCTACCGCATAGCAAGTACGCCGTGGCGACGTATTACATCATCGCGCCGAGCGAGGCCAGCAGTAACCTGGCCCGGTACGACGGCGCGCACTACGGCTATCGCACCGACGAACGCGACATGCTGGCCGAGCTGGACGCCCAGCGCAAGGCGCTCGAGGCCGCTGGCGACAAGAAAGCCGCCGCCCAACTGGATACGGCCCTGGTGCGCATGTACCGCCGCAGCCGCTCCGAAGGATTCGGCGCCGAGGTCAAACGCCGCATCATGCTGGGCACCTACGCCCTCTCGGCCGGCTATTACGACGCGTATTACCTGAAAGCGCTCAAGGTGCGGCGCTTGATTCGCCAGGATTTCGACAAAGCATTCGAGGACGTCGACCTGATCGCCGGCCCAGCGACGGCCGCGCCGGGATATAAAATCGGCGAACGGGCCGACGACCCGCTGGCCATGTACTTGCTCGATCTGTATACGGTGAGTGCCAATCTGGCCGGCATCGGCGGTATCGTCTTTCCCTGTGGATTCAGTCAGGCCGGCCTGCCGATCGGCTTGCAATTGCAGGCTCCGCCGTTCGAAGAAGATCGCCTGCTGCGGGCGGCCCACATGTTTCAGCGGGCCACGGACTGGCACACGCGGAGGCCTGCGCTAACGTGAGCGACACACCCTATACGATCGTCATCGGCTTGGAAGTCCACGTGCAACTGGCCACGCAGAGCAAGCTCTTCTGCGGGTGCAGCACGCAGTTTGGCGCCGGACCGAATACGCAGACCTGTCCGATCTGCACCGGCATGCCTGGCACGTTGCCGGTGATGAACCGTCGGGCATTTGAATTGTCGTTGCGAACGGCCGTGGCGCTGAATTGTCAGATCGCGCCGTTTACGAAATGGGATCGCAAACAGTACTACTACCCTGACCTGCCAAAGGGCTATCAGATCAGCCAGTACGATCTGCCGTTCAGCAGCGATGGCTACGTCGAAATCGCGGACGCGAAAGGACGCTTCAAGCCGAAACGGGTCGGCATCATCCGCGCCCACCTGGAAGAAGACGCCGGCAAGAGCATGCACGACGAGAAGGCAGGCCAGGCCGACAGCCGGATCGATCTGAACCGCGCCGGCACGCCGCTGTTGGAAATCGTGTCGCAGCCTGACATGCGCTCGCCGGCCGAGGCCAAGGCCTTTCTGGAAGAACTAAAGCTGTTGCTCACGTACCTGGGCGTTTCCGATTGCAACATGCAGGAAGGGAGCCTGCGTGTCGACGCGAACGTGAACTTGCATCTGACGGACGAACGCGGGGAGAAGATCGCCACCCCGATCGTCGAGATCAAGAATATGAACAGCTTCCGCGCCGTCGAGCGAGCGCTCACCTACGAATCGGCACGGCAATACGACGTCTGGCAAGAGACAAGACAAAAGCTGGGGGACGTGCCGAAGCAAACGCGCGGCTGGGATGACACGGCCAATGTCACGCATGGCCAGCGTCATAAGGAAGAATCGAGCGATTACCGATACTTCCCGGACCCTGACCTGGTGCCGGTCACCGTCGCGGCCGAAGAAGTCGAGCGGGTCCGCGCCGAGCTGGGTGAATTGCCCGCCCAAATGCGCGAGCGTCTGGAGAAAACGTACGGCATCAATGCCTACGACAGCGACGTGCTAGTGAATCAGGGACGCGAGCTGGTCAGTTACTTTGTCGACGTGGCCGATACCTGCGGCGACGGAAAGGTGGCCAGCAACTGGGTTCAGCAGGACGTGCTGAGACTTCTTAAGGAACTCGGCACCGATATCGAGGCCTTCCCGGTTCGACCCTGGGCACTGGCCGATCTGCTGAAGAAGGTGAAGGCTGGCGAGGTCGACACGACGCGCGGTCGCGAAGTCTTCGCGCTGATGGTCTCGGCAGGCAAATCGCTCGAAGAGGCGATGCAGGAATTGGGTATCGAAAAGGTCGACGAATCGGCACTTGTCGAATTGTGCAAGCAGCTCATCGCGGCCAATCCCAAGCTCGTCGCCGACGTAAAGGCCGGAAAGATGCAAGCCGCGGGGGCCTTCGTCGGGCAAGCCAAAAAGGCCAACCCGAACGTCAACCCAGCACGGGTCCGCGAGATCTGCCTGGAACTGATCGCGGCGATGTGACCTAAGGTCACGAGCCATCGAGCCGGGTATCTGGCAATTCGCCATTGCGGCTGGGCGTTCTTGAGCTCAGCCGACCTCGACGACTTTGAACTGTACGCCTTCGAAGACGTGCCAATCGGAGAGCGATTGCACATGCTTATTGCAGGGTAGCACATGCAAATGTACGCGGCGATTGAGATAAATCTCTTCGGCTAGATAGATCGAATCTGTCTCTGTCGTAGCAACGTGCCCCAGCAACTTAAACGGGCCGAGAAAAAATCCCTTCCACCTTCCCTGACGTAACTTCTCGCACTGCCAGATTGTCAAGAGCCCGCACTTTACGAGGGAATCGGCGAGAGTGGATATTTCGTCGCTAGTTTCGAGATCTGAATCGGTCTGTACAGTAATAGCCGCATCATGCGCGCGTTGCACGACATCTTTTGGCAACAGGCCGCTCGATTCGATGAGCGCGACGAACTGCTTTAAGGGCGTTTGGTTGCGAGGGAAAAGTGGCATCAATGCGCGCCTACGGAAAGCCGACGACTGTGCTGGTTGCCTTGATTGAGGACCGAAGTTTTGCGACTCAGCCGCCGACGGAATCGGCGGCGGCGAATACCGCTGCGCAGTCGAGTTCAAACCCGGGCAGCGAAATAGAAGCGTACTTTTCCGGAGGGTGGATACGTCGTTCCTCCCACTGGTCCCCCTGGCGTACAAGCACAATTAACACACGCCGCTCGCCGTCAACGATCCAGTACTCCTGAATTCCGAACTTCAGATACTCTTCTCGCTTCTCGACGTAGTCGCGATCCTCCCCACGCGGCGACACGACCTCGATCACGACCTCGGGTATCCAACGCGACCAATAATCGGCTCCCGACGGGGGCAGAGATTTGTAGACGGCCACGTCGGGGTGCCGCTCGGATTCCAGCGACTCGATCAGAATCTTGCAATCGCTGCCGGAAGCAATTCCATAGATGGCCCCGGGATTGGCCACGTCGTATCCCGCCAACTGCCGGCGCACGGCATTGACCAGCGCAAAATGCCTCCGCCCTGGCACGTTGATCATCTCGATCACACCTCGGTTCAATTCATAGAGCGTGCCATTTTCCGAGATCGCATTCTCGAACTCGGCCAGTGACATGCGGCGACCGTGATCCGCAGGACTGAGCATCACGGCCGTTTTTTGCATGATTCCGACCCTCGCAAGAGCAATCGCCCGATATGAATAACTATTGCCCGGGCGGCATTCACGGTCAATCAGCAACTTCCCGAAACGCCGCCGGCAGGAAGCGCACCAGGTCACTTGCGATCAACGAAATCTCGCCCAGTTCAGCCGCGGCCAGGTCGCCGGCCAGGCCGTGGACGTGAACGCCCAGGCGTGCCGCATCGAACGGGCTTAACTTCTGCGCCAGTAGCGCCGTGATGATGCCGGTCAGCACGTCGCCGCTCCCTCCGGTGGCCATGCCGGGGTTGCCGGTCGTGTTGTGCGCGGTTTGCCTGCCGTCGGTGACCAGCGTGCGGTGCCCCTTGAGCACGATTACAGCGCCGATCGTCTTGGCCAGGTCGATGGCTTGTCGCTCTTGCTCGTCACGCGCGCCGATCTTCGGCGCCTGCACCAGCCGTGCAAACTCACCGGGATGCGGCGTCAGCACGCGCGGACCCGCGGCGCGGCGTAGAACGTCCGGCTGCGCGGCCAAGGCATTCAGGGCGTCGGCATCGAACACGGCCGGTTGCTGGAGAGTTGTGTAAAGCCAGGCGACCAACTCATCGAGTTCGACCGAGCGTGACAAGCCAGGACCACACGCCACGACGGTCGCCGCCGACGGTTTAGTCAATTCGGCCAATTTCGCGCGGGCCGCGCCGGCAATGCGCCCTTCGTCATCGCACGCCACGGGGGATGTCATCAGTGACGGCTCGTAGGCCGCGATCGTGTCGAGACAGCTATCGGCGACCGCCAGTCGTACAAGTCCCGCCCCACTGCGCGCCGTGGCCATGCCGGCCAATCCGGCGGCCCCGGCCATGCCGCGCGAACCGCCGATTAAAAGAGCGCGGCCAAAGTCTCCTTTGTTCGCATCAGCCGACCGCTTTGGCAGTCGTGGCAGATTGGACTCATCCATGATCTTGCGCGCGTCGTATGGGTTGAATCGATGAGAAGTGTACGCATCTTCAGCCTATTTTAAAATCGAGGCTGGGTGCCACTGCTGGCTTGCCCAGCAGTGCGGATTGGCGGCAAGACACTGCTAGACGAGCTAGCAGTGGCACCGAATGTTGGTCAGTAGGTAGTTTTGGAACTGCTCTTAAGCGTGTCGCTGTCGCGCCGCGTTCTGGGCGATCAAGCCGGCGACGTACGCCCCTTTGAATCCGGCGTCGATATTTACAACCGTCACATTGGCGGCGCAGCTATTTAACATGCTCAATAGTGCCGCGATGCCGCCAAGGTTGGCGCCGTATCCGACGCTCGTGGGGACCGCGATCACAGGACAATCGACATGGCCGCCGACAACGCTCGGCAGCGCCCCCTCCATGCCGGCAATGACAACCACGGCATCCGAGCCGAGGATTTGCGGCAACCGTGCCGGCAAACGGTGCGGCCCCGCTACGCCCACGTCCTGCACGAAACTTACCTCGGCCCCCATCCATAAAGCGGTCTCGCGAGCTTCTTCGGCGACGGGCAGGTCGCTGGTACCGGCCGTAACGATCGCCACGCGCCCACGCGGCTGGGCCTCCTTTCCGCTCGCGGCGAGCGGAATACGAAAGATCCGCCCCACGGCGTTGTAACGTCCGGTCGGAAATCGACGCAGTAGCGCCGTCGCAAACTCGGACGGAACGCGCGTGGCGAGCACATCGATGCCTTCATTTTGCAAGCGCTCGAAGATGCGCTCCAACGATTCGAGCGACTTTCCCTGGCCGAAGACGACTTCGGGAAAACCGCAGCGCCGATGCCGATCCAGATCGAGCTGCGCATCACCGACGTCAGCGATGGCGCCCTGCGAAAGTCGCCGTACAAAGTCCGCGACGGACAGCTCGCCGCTCAACAGGTTCTGCGCCAGATTCGTCAGGTCCGATGGTTCCATGATGTCCATCGTAACGAGGCGGCCGACACGTTGCGAGCAGCCCCCGTTTCACCCCATATTCCTGGCAAATCCACGGCCGTTTCGGGTGTCGGCGCCTGCCTTTTGAGGTTGTCAAGAAGCCGCGCAACTGATAGCACATAGCAACATCTTGCGGGTAAAACATCCAGGAAATTTCGCATCGGCGGGGCTGAATCTCCGTCGTGCCGTAACCATGAGTCGACACGAGAACCGTCGCAGCCAGCTTCGCAAACTTGTCCGTGCCGCGGGCGCTGACTCGCTTCTGGTCACGAACTTCACGAACGTTACGTATCTGACAGGGTTTACCGGCGATGACAGCTATCTGATCGTCGGTCCGAAGGAGACGATCCTCGTCAGCGATCCGCGCTATACGACGCAGCTCGAAGAGGAATGCCCCGAAATCACGGTCAACATCCGCCCGCCCGGCAAGAACATGCTGGACGGTGTGGCCGAGGCGGCCCGTTCGGCCAAGATGGTGAATCTGGCGGTCGAAGCCGATTGGATGACGGTCGGTCTGCACGCACAGCTCGAGGCGAAGCTGCCAAAGCTGAAGCTGGTGCCGGCCGCTGGCTTGGTGGAACAACTGCGGGTCATCAAAGACAAACAAGAGATCGAAGAGATCGAGCTCGCGGCGCGCTACGCCGAAAAGGGGTTCGCCATCCTGCGGGCCACGCTACGGCCCGAGCGAACCGAGAAGGAAGTCGCGGCCGACCTGGAATACCAGCTGCGGCTGCTCGGAGCGCGCGGCTGCAGCTTCCCACCAATCATTGCCGTGGGAGCGCGCGCGGCGCTACCGCATGCCCAGCCCACGGACCAGAAAATCGGCGACGGCGACTTCGTTTTAGTCGATTGGGGCGCCACAGCGCGGCACTACAAGAGCGACTTGACGAGGGTTTTGGTCACCGGTAAGATTTCGCCCAAACTCGAACGGGTGTATAACGTTGTGCTCAAAGCACAGCTCCAGGCAATCGCTACAATTAAGCCTGGTCTCACCGGGCGAGAGGTCGACGCGGTCGCGCGGGGGATCATTGCCGACGCCGGGTTTGGAAAGCACTTCGGACACGGTTTGGGGCACGGGCTGGGGCTCGACATTCACGAGGCCCCGCGGCTGGCAGCCGCTGCCGAACAGGTACTGCGGCCGGGCATGGTCGTGACGGTCGAGCCGGGCATCTACCTGCCGGGATGGGGGGGAGTGCGAATCGAGGATGATATTCTCGTAACCAAGACCGGCTACGAAGTTTTGACCAACGTTCCGAAGACGCTCGAAGAGGCTGTCGTTCGCTGAGACAAAATTCCGCCCGACGGTAGAGACGCCCGACGGGCGACTCTGGGGTTCGGCGGCGAAGATTTAAACGAATTCAAGAGCCCGGCGGAGTCGACGGGCCGGCAATTACTTTTCCTGCCCGACGCGTTCCGCCGCGTGCATCACGGAGATACGGCATGTCCAATCCTGCGTCCAACTCCGGCGACGTGTTTGACCTGAAGAAGCTTCGCCAGTTGGTCGTGTTGATGAATGAACATGACTTGGGCGAGATTGATCTGCGCCAGGGTCCGCTTCGCATCCGGCTGCGAAAGCAAGGAGAGATGGTCTCGACTCCGGTCGAAGTCCGGCAATCGGCCCCGACTTCGGCAGCAGGAGGTCGGGCCGCCGCTCCGCCAGCGCCCCCCAGCGACGAACATCTGGTCGTGATCAAAAGTCCGATCGTTGGCACGTTCTACGCCGCCCCTAGTCCTGACGCGCCGTCGTTCGTCAAGGTCGGCGATCATGTCGGCAAGGAAACGACCGTGTGCATCATTGAGGCCATGAAGGTCTTCAACCCGATTCAAGCCGAAACCTCGGGACAGATCGTGGCGGTCCTGGTCGAAACGGGCGCTCCGGTGGAATACGGTCAACCGTTGTTCAAAGTCGACCCCCGCCAATAACCCCGGACGCTCGGGCCTCGAGCGGGTGATCGGATCATGTTCAAACGAATCCTGGTGGCCAATCGCGGCGAAATCGCGCTGCGCATCATCCGCGCTTGCCGCGAATTAGGAATCGAGACGGTCGCCATCTATAGCGAGGCGGACCGCGGGGCCCAGTACCTCGAGTTGGCCGACGAGGCGTATTGCGTCGGCCCCGCGAAAGCCAGCGAAAGTTACCTGAAAATCGATCGCGTCATCAGCGCTGCCGAGATCGGCAACGTGCAGGCGATTCACCCGGGCTATGGCTTTCTGTCCGAGAACGCCCATTTCAACGAAGTCTGCCGTAGCTGCAACATCGACTTCATCGGCCCCGGTTTCGAGGCCATGCGCCGCCTGGGGGACAAGAACGAGGCCCGCAAGATGGCCCGCGCCGCCGGAGTGCCCTGCGTGCCGGGTAGCGATGGTTTGATCACCAACGAGCGTGATGCGATCGAGATCGCGCACCAGATCGGTTTCCCCGTATTGATCAAGGCCTCGGCCGGCGGCGGTGGCCGTGGCATGCGCGTGGCCGCCAATGACCTGGTTCTAACGAGCGCGATTCAGCAAGCGCAGGCCGAGGCGCAAGCCGCCTTCGGTAACTCGGCGATCTATCTAGAAAAATACATCGAGCTGCCGCGCCACATCGAAGTGCAAATCATCGCCGACCAGTACGGCAATGTTTGCCACCTGTGGGAGCGCGATTGCACGATGCAACGCCGCCATCAGAAGGTGATCGAGGAAAGCCCCGGCGCGCATCTCGATCCGAAAGTTCGCAATAAGCTTTGCCAGGCCGCGGTGTCGCTGATCAAAAGCGCCGATTACACAAATGCCGGCACCGTCGAATTCATCGTCGATCGCGACGGAAATTTCTATTTCATCGAAGTTAATGCCCGCATCCAGGTCGAACATCCGGTTACGGAAATGGTGACCGGCATCGACTTGATCAAAACACAGCTGCTGGTCGCGGCTGGCGAAAAACTCCCCTTCAAGCAGGAGGACATCCACACCACAGGTGTGGCCTTGGAATGCCGGATCAATGCCGAGGATCCGCAGCATGGCTTCCAACCCAGCCCCGGGCGGATCGAAAAACTGATGGTGCCCGGCGGCCCCGGCGTCCGCTTCGATTCACATGCCTATGCGGGCTACGTGGTTTCGCCGTATTATGACTCGATGATTGGTAAGTTACTGGTTCACCGGCCGACGCGCGCCGAAGCGATTAACGCGATGCAAACGGCGCTATCCGAGTTGCGGATCGAAGGGATCAAAACCACGGTGCCGCGCCAATTAGAGATTCTGCGGCATTCCGCGTTTGCCGCCGGCACGGTGGATACGAAGTTCATCGAGAGGACCTGGCCCGGCTAGTTGGTCGTTGCGAAATGCTGGCGAACCAGCATTCCCCACGATTTGCCTGACGGATCGTAGGCCGGTCATAAAACGATTCGCGTCCGATCACACGGCGGCGTTCGTTCGAGACTCTTGATTCGCGATGCGTGGCTGCGGCAGCCGCACGCGTGTTTAGGCGGCCGCATGCCCCGGAGGATTCCCCATGACAACGACCTCACCGCTTTCCAGCCCTGCCCACGCCGATAGTCCCATTCGCAAAGTGGCGATTCTCTTTGCCGGCGGTCCGGCTCCGGCGGCCAACGCCGTGATATCGACTGCCGCTGCGTCGTTCTTGCGCAACGGCATCGAAGTCGTCGGGGTTTTGCACGGATACTCGCACCTGGTCGAGTACAGTCCCGAACGCCCCCTGGTCGAAGGGCAAGACTACGTGATGATCGACCAGAAGCTGCTCAAACGCACGCGCAGCAGCCAGGGAATTTTGATTGGTACGGCGCGCACCAATCCTGGCAGGGACATCGCGCGCCCTGAGCACCTGCGCGATCCGGAACGCACGGCGCAACTGCGCACGGCCTACGAGGCGCTGGCTTCGCTGAATGTCGACGCGCTGGTGTCGATCGGCGGTGATGACACGCTGAAAACCGCCAACAAGTTCAAAATGTTCCAGGATTTTCTGCCGGCCGATGCGCGACGGATGCCGGTGGTGCACCTGCCGAAAACGATCGACAACGACTACAGCGGCATTGATTTCACTTTTGGTTACTTCACAGCGGTAGAGACGTTGGCCAGCGAAATTCGAAATCTGCTGGCCGATGCCGAAGCGAACCGTTCGTACTACCTGGCCGAAACGATGGGGCGCAGTGCCGGCTGGTTGGCTTACGGCACCGCCATCGCGGGCGAGGCTAGCCTGGTCATTAGCGTCGAGGATATCACCGGCAAGTACCGCGACGAGGAAGCTTTTCAAGATCCCATCACCGGCGAGAACGTCATGCGTCCGGTGATGAAGGTCGACGAAGTGATCCGCCGCATCGTCACCACGATGCGGGTGCGTGAAACGCGCGATAAGAAGGAATTCGGCGTCATCGTGATCGGCGAAGGGTTGGCCGAATTCCTTCCGCAACAATACCTGGAAGGCGTTTCGCGCGATGATCACGGCCACATTTCGATTTCGCAAGTGAACCTCTGCCGCAAGTTCGCCAAGCTGATCGCCGCCGAGTATCAGCGGCAGGCAGGAAAGCCGCGCCGCGTCACCGGTTTACAATTGGGATACGAAGCACGTTGCGCCCGGCCGCATGCGTTCGACGTAATGCTCGGCAGCCAATTGGGCGTCGGCGCCTACCGGGCGCTGGTCGAGGAGAAGCTGAACGGTGTCATGGTCTCGGTGCGCGGACAGCTCGAATTGAATTACGTTCCCTTCCAGGAACTGGTCGATTCGCAAACCCTGGTCACGGTGGTGCGCTTCGTCGAGCCGTCCTCGGACTTTCACCGGCTGGCCCGCTTCCTGGAAACAGACGTCAACGAGTAAGCACTCGTCGATGGCTGGCCTAGTATGCGGCTGGCCTGCGCCGGGGAAGCGCGACGCAAGACGATTGTGCCATGGACGCGGTAGCATTGATTCCCGCGGCTTGCCTGGCTGCGTACAATCGAGCGGTTGTCGTCGCGGCCGGGGAGCCGGTTTTGCTTCCCCGTTTCGCATTATCTCGGAACACGAGCTGATCGATGGTTGCCTTCTCGTCTGCGCTTCTTGCCGTGCCGCTCCTTATCTGCGCCGTAACAGGGCTGTTCGAGACGGGGCAGCGAATTAACTATCACGGCACAGTCACGCAGCGCGTCGTCGACAACAGCCAGCCGGCGCCGCAACAAAAGTCGTTCGAGCTTTCCTGGTTCGTCGCCGACACCGATGCCTCGGGCACCACGTTGTATTGGCTGGTCGAAGAGCGTGGTCGCGGCGCGTGGCCCTGGCCCGAACGGTTCGGGCAGTTGAAGCTCGACGCGCAAGGCCGACCGCAATCCGCGCGTGGCCCCACGCTGCTATTCGACTACGGCGAAGGCGAGAGCATCGTGCCGCTGTCGCCGCCGCAAGTTGCGCTCGATAAATCGCTGGCCAAGGGCGCCACATGGTCGGCCGGCGGCGAAGAATTCGAAGTGCAGGACGAACGTACTCTCGACGATCGGGCGACCTGGCAGATTCACGTCAAGAACGCCTACGGCGCCAAGCGAACGATGCTGGTCGATAAAGCCGTGCCCATGCTGGTATCGACGACCGATCGTGTCTTCATGAACAAGGGAACCGAATACACACTCGAGATGACCCTCGCCGGCATCGATCGGCAGACCGCTGAGGAAACCGCCGCAACACGTGCGACATTCGACAGCATGCTCGCGCTGTTGGGAAAATTGCACCGCCCGCCCCAGTCGACGGACGCGGAATGGAATCCCGAGCAAATCGCGATCCTGGCGGCAGCCGGGCCAGACCTGGAAAAGCAAGCCGCCGGCGGTCCGCTAGCCAGGCTCGCCGCCGCGGCCAGCCGGGATGCGAAACTTCAAGGGGGTCGTGCCGACGAAGTTGCTGATCTCGTGGCGAAATTCCAAGGACAGCCTTTGCCTGCAATGACGTTGGCGGGCCTTTCCGGCGGGGCACTCGCGCCCTCGGATCTGGAGGGTCGGGTCACGGTGCTGCATTTCTGGGAATACCGCGACCAGCCGCTGAAGGAACCGTACGGACAGGTCGGCTACCTGGAGTTTCTCTATCAGAAGCGTAAAGAAGAGGGAGTCAAAGTTTACGGCGTCGCGGTCGATGCTCGCTTGAACGATCAAAACGAGCGCCGCACGGTCGTGGCCGGCATTCGCAAATTGCGATCGTTCATGAACCTGACCTATCCGCTCGTCCTTGATAGCGGCGAAGGGATCAAGGCCGTGGGCGACCCACGTCTGATCGGCGCGACGTTGCCGCTGGTCCTCGTCGTGGGGCGCGATGGCCGTATCGCGCACTATCACGTCGGCCACTATGAAGTCGACCGGCAAGAAGGGCTCAAAGAGCTAAACGCCGCGGTCACCGCGGCGCTCAAGAAATAATTGCGTCGTAGGTTTCCTGCTTCGACTGGGCTCGCGTGTCGAGCAACAGCAGTCGACCGGCGCCAACCGTCTGAAGCAAGCTTACTCGCGCAATAGCGCCAGCGTTTCTTCCAGCACGAGTCCATTGGTCGCGACGCCTTCGAAGCCATAGATCGTGGCTTTGCCGTTCCAGTCCGTGAACGTGCCGCCGGCCTCTTCGATAACTGGCTGCAATGCGGCGCAATCCCAGATGTGCATCCGCGGGTCGACCATCAGATCGGCCCGGCCGGTCGCGATCAATAGGTAGCCGTAGCAATCGCCCCAGGTTCGGCAGAATCTCGCAGCGGCTTGCAAGCGTTCGTACGCGGGCGCAGAACCGCGCTCGCCGAAACCTTTGACGTCCGACGTGCAGAACAGCCCTTCGCCCAGCGATTTGGTTTTCGAAACGTGCGTTCGCCGAGGCGAAGCTGCGCCGCGACAAAACCAGGCTCCCCCGCCGGACGCGGCATAAACCGTCTCGTCCAGGCCGGGAATGTGAATCACCCCGACGACGCTGCGCTCTTCGAATTCGACGCCGATCAACGTGCCATACAGCGGCACGCCGTAGATAAACGATTTCGTGCCGTCGATGGGATCCAGAATCCATCGAAACCCAGATGACCCGGGCTGCTCACCCAGCTCTTCACCCAGGATGGCGTCTTGCGGGAAAGCCTCAGCAATCCGCAGGCGCAGATGCTTTTCCGCCTCGCGATCGGCCACCGTCACGGGCGAGGCGTCGGGCTTCCACTCGACCTGAAAATTATCTTGGCCGAAGTAACGCAGCGTGATATCGCCCGCCTCGCGAGCGATCCGGCGGGCTACTTCCAATCGGTCGGCAAAATGTTGATTCATAAGGACTGTCAGCCTACCGATCGACGCACGGCATGGCTAGGAGGGGGCGGCAACGCGGCCCGGCAGAAAGCCTGCTACGCAGTTAATCCAATCTCACAAGCCCAGCGAACGCTGATAGGCATCCCGCTGGCGTTCGAGACCAAGTTCGGCGGTGATCGCGCGAAATTGTTCGGCCGCCGACCGCAGCGCCTCGTCAGGCGACGCCTGCTCTTCGAGCGCGAGCTGAACCGCGTCATCCAAAGCCTGCAGATAACGTGCGGCGCCGGGGATACGCGGCACCACCAGGCAGTCTGGCGACGAAAGAGTCGCGGCCACGGCAGCGCCGTATTGCTTCGCCTCGCCCACACGTAAACCGCGCGACCAGGCCTCGGGCGAAGCGGCCTGCGAAGTGCGAAATGGTGCCGTGCCGGCGCTGCTGGCGACGGCACGCTCGTTCCACTTGTGACTCGCTAACCAGGCCAACAGTTTGAACGCCGCCTGTGGGTACTTCGAATTCTTCAGGATCGAACCCATCCGGCCGGCCATTCCCAGCACCGGCACCCTCGCGGCGCCGCCGGCCCGGCGTTCCCAGGCCGTGGAACTGGCGTTGTACACGTCCACCGCACCGGGGATCTCGACGCAGCCGATTTCGAGAACGTCGGCGGATCGCTCGGGCTCGTTGCCACCACTCGCCGGCGCCGCGGTGTTCGGCCAGCAAAGCGCCATGCCGGTTCGATTCGTGATAAGCGCCTGCCACGCGTCGGTGGGGCTGGCCTTCTGCGAGGCGCCGCTGGAAAGCCGGTTCGCCGCCCGCAGTTCTTCGAGCGCGCGGACGAAGGGAGGCGAAGCCACGAGCGGCTCCATCGTCTGCATATTGAACAGCGTCGAATAATGATTCGCATGTCGGGCATACGCGGCCGCCCGGGCCAGCAACGTCAGCCCCGCCCAGCCGCGCGACAGCGGCTCGATGGTTCCCGACCAGTTCCCACTTTTCTCACCGTCAGCCGTGCCACCATCGGCATTTTCAGTGGCAGGACGACCGGAGGGCACGGCCATCTTCGCGGCGACTTCCTGATACTCTTGCCAGGTGCGCGGCGGCTTCAATCCGCTCTCGCGCAAGAGATCCTCGCGATAGCAGCACAGCAACACCGGCGAACCGAGAGGAATGGCATCGACGTCGATGCCCCAGGTCACTTCGCGCGTCTTGATGAGTTCAAAGACATCCGCCCAATCCAGTTCTGGGTCTTGCAGCGACGATGCCGCGATGGGTTGAATCGCGCCCGCCGTGGCCAGGGTGCCCAGTAACCGCGGGGCGTAAATGACCGCGTCGCCTGCCAGCTTTCCGTTGGCCGACTGCTGTGCGAGGTCAGGCTCGGAGATTTGGGTGACGTGCAACTTGCTGCCCGTCTCCTCTTCCCACTGGCCATGCAGCAGCGTCACCGATCGGGCGAGGGCTTCGTCGTCGACGATCAATAAGTTGAGTTCCACGCCGGCCAAAGGACGCGCGGCCGGCGTTTCGGACTTTTGCTGCGGTGCGCACCCGACAAACGGCACCAGGAGAACGGCCAGCACGACAAGGCAACGACTTGCGGCGGTTTGCCGCGGACTGACTTTCGGGAACGCAAAACGAGATAGCATGGCGCCAAACAGTTTGCGACAGACGAGCGGCACTCAGGTCGAGGGACCGGCCTTCCGAAAAGAAACCAATACGCACATTGCCAGGCTGCTGGTGGTGCGTGTCCAAGGGGGCCGGCCGATCAGGCGTTTTACTGCACGGTGTGCCCGATAAAGTGGTAACGCCCAGTGGCGCTCGATCGCTCGACTACTGACCGCCGGATGATACGAGTTGTACGGAATACAGATCACATCCGTTGCCGGGAAGTCGGCCAGCCACGTCACGTAGTCGGCGACGTCATGTTCGGTGCGGGTCATGATATCCGTGCTTCCCTTGGTCTTTCGGCCCAGCACGCGATTGACCCAATCCTTCAACCGGCGCGGCGGCAACTTCCAAGGAGCGGTGAGGGCATAGCTCAACCACATCCGACTTTCGGAAACTGTCGGTACCACCACGTGAAACGCCAGCCCTCCGGGGCGCAGCAAACGCAATGTCTCGGTGAGCAGTGGACGTGGATCGTCGAAGTGCTCCAACAGCCCGATGCTGTAGATGCAATCGTACGAGTCGGACGGCAATCCAGTTTTCGTGGCGTCGGCCGCCACGAACGTCGGCACTGTCAACTTCTCGCGGCGAAAGTTTCGCTCCGCCTGGACAAAGGATTGCGGCGCCAGATCGAGCATCGTGACGTCGCACCCCTCGGCCGTCAGATACATGCTGGTCGTACCGCGGCCGGCGCCGATCTCCAGGCATCTGGCGTCGCGCTTCCTCCCCAGCAACGACCAGAGGTCCTCGAAATAGCAACGCTGATAGAGCTGGCGGTATGTGACGGGCGCAGTCCGGCGATACTGAATCTGCTCGTCGTCGGTCAGCCCTTCCCAGATGCGGTTCCACTCCTGGTGTTCGCCGACGCCCACGCTCTCGCGAGTCATCTCTTCAGCCATTCCAAGTCGTCCTCGTGAGAAATCCGCCGGAGCCTGGTGCGCGTTTCCTGTTGCAGCCTTTGTCCCGGAACGGGAGGGGGGGACGGCGGCAATCCAGCAAATCTAGCACGCCCGGGCCGGTCCGTAATCCGGCCGTCCGGCGCGGCTCGAAAGAGCCATTCTAACCGAAAATGCCGCGATGGCACCTTACGAGGCGCCCCGACAGGCTGTCTGGAAACGTCGAACGTTTGTCGGTCGCCGCCACGCCGGCCGCTAGGCCAACACGTTCGCTAAAAACTGCCGCGTACGTTCGTGACGGGGCGAATCCAGAACCTGGGCCGGCGGGCCTTCTTCGATGATCCGGCCGTCGGCCAGCACCACGACGCGGTCGGCCGCGCGCCGGGCGAAGCCGATTTCATGCGTTACCATCAAGAGAGCCATTCCGTCGCGCTTTAGATCAGCCACCACGTCCAAGACCTCGTGCTTCAGCTCCGGGTCGAGCGCGCTTGTGATCTCGTCGCACAACAGCCCATGCGGCTGCATCGCCAAGGCTCGGGCGATGGCCACGCGTTGCTTCTGTCCGCCGGAAAGCTGATGGGGGTAATTGTCCGCGTGGGCGCTCAGCCCGACTCGCTCCAAAAGTTCGCCGGCCCGGGCCCGGGCTGCTTCGCGCGAAAGTTTTAGCACCTGGCGGGGCGCCTCGGCCACGTTGTCGGCCGCGGTAAAGTGCGGAAAGAGTTGAAAATCCTGGAAGATCATCCCCAGCAGCCGGCGCACCTGGCGCACTGCCGAACCGTCGCGTCGCGCGACCATTTCGGCCTGCAACGTGTACGGACCGACGCGAATTTCTCCCGCGTCCCAATAGTTCAAGGCATTGATCGAACGCAACAGCGTGGACTTACCACCGCCGCTGGGCCCGATCACGGCCACGGTCTCGTTTCGCCCGATCGATAAATGCACGTCATCCAGCACCGACCGCTCGCCGAAACGTTTCGACAGGCCGACGACGGAAATCAGCGGGTTTACGGATGCGTTCATCAAGAGAAACTAGCGGACCGACTTAAAACGCCGCTCCAGGTAGCGCGACAGGTAACCCAGCGGCACCGACATGCACAAGTAAAGTACCGCCGTGAGCAATCCAAGCTCAAAAAACTTCAGGCTCGATCGCGACAGAATCATGTATTCCTTCGTCAGCTCGCGCACCGCGATCACACTGACCAGGCTGGTATCCTTGAACAAGGCGACAAAGTCGTTCGTCATCGGGCCCAGCGCCGTTTGCAGCGCCTGCGGCATGATGATGCGGCGAAACGTAGTGGCCTCGGTCATGCCCAGGGCCCGCCCCGCCTCCCACTGGCCGACCGGCACTGACGTGATCGCGCTACGGTAAATCTCGGCCTCGTAAGCGGCATAATTCAGGCCGAAACCCAGGATCGCAGTGCCGATCGCATCCAGGTGTATGCCGTAATGCGGCAAACCGAAATACAAAACAAACAGCAACAGTAGCAGCGGGATGCCGCGAAAAAACTCGACGTAGCCCAGGGCAAACCACTGACCCAGCTTGGGACCGTACAGCCTCAGCAGGCAAATCGGTAGCGCGAGCACAACGGCTGTGGCCATGCTGCAGACGGTCAGAAACACGGTCATGCCGGCGGCTTTGACCAATTGCCGGCCATATTCGTCGAGCGTCCACATCTGAGCTGACGCCGCAATGACGTGAATATCAACGGCATCGGCCGGCGCCGGCGCGTCAGGATCGAGCGGCTGCCGGTCAGCGTCAAAGCCCATGCCGCGCAGATGCTCGACGACGTTAGGCCCCTCGGCCAGCGCGGCCTGGTCCCGATTCCAGAGATGCCACCGCCTGAGGATTGTCTGCAAACGCCCGTTGCGAATCAGTTCGGCCAGCCCTTCGTCTAGGGCCTGGCTCAAATCCGCATCCTCGGGCCGGCAGGCAATCGCATAGACGCCCGGATGGCTCGGCTCGCCCGCGTATTGCAACTTGGCATTGGAACTGGCGTAGTAGAGCGCGATGATCGAATCCAACAGCACCGCGTCCAATCGGCCAAGTTCGAGGTCCAGATACGGCTCGACCTGTCCGTCAAAGGCCACCACTTCGCGGACGCCGGTTTCGTTGAGCAGCCGCTCGGCGGCGCTACCGGCCAGGGTGCCCACCGCGAAGTTACGGCAATCCTCGAGATTGTGAATCCGCCGGTCGTCATGCCGGACGACCAGTTGTTCGGCATAGACGTAATAGGGGCGCGTAAAAAGCATCGCCTGCTTGCGCACCGGCGTGATTTCGTATCCGCTGATAATGCAGTCGAAGTCTTTCGAGATCAGTAATCCCAGCTCGAGGCTTTCCCACTGATACTGCACGAACTCGGCCGTGATTGGCTTGCCCAGCCGGCGAGTCAGAACCTCGGCCAGGGCATCGGCCAGGTCGACTTCGAAGCCGATTACCCGGGCCGGATCCTTGGGATCGCGAAGCTGGTACGGGGCGCCCCCTTCAGCATCACCACCCCAGTGCAGAACGCCGTCCGCCAGCCGCTCGCGCAGACGGGCGTTAACGGCCTCGGCATCGTCCGCAGCCCATGCCTGGCAAGTGATACCGACCAGCAGGGTCGAAAGAAACAGGACCAGCAATCGCGAGAATCGACAGCAGCCGCGTTTTCCAGAATCACCCGGCATTATCGCTGCTGATGTTACGATCGCTTCACCCCAAAACGCGTTCCGGCCGCGCGGCAAGAAAATCTATCAACCAGATATAGCAAATATAGCAGTCCATTGCGGACAGCAATAATCAGGAGCGCCAGTCTCCACTCGCCTTCGGCGCGATCGCTGTAACCGGTCGAGCGTGCCGGGCGAAAGGCCGGCTAAATCCGCGAGCCGGGCCCCTGCCGTGTTCTATATTACCCGAGATCGCCCTCTCGGCGAGAACGGTGGTGCCTCGCTATACTGCGGCGGCATCAGCAGAGAGCCGTGAACACACAGACTTCAGGAAACTATCATCGTGTCGACGATCAAGCGGATTCTGGTAACCGGCGGCGCAGGTTTTCTCGGCAGCCATCTGTGTGAAAGGCTGGTCGACCAAGGGCATGACGTCATTTGCGTCGACAATTTCTTCACCAGTCAGAAGACGAACGTCACGCACCTGCTGCCGCGGCCGAACTTCGAGCTCGTGCGGCACGACATCATTCATCCGCTGTTTCTGGACGTCGATGAAATCTTCAACCTGGCCTGCCCCGCCGCGCCAGGACACTATCAATACAACCCCATCAAGACGATGAAAACGTCCGTGATGGGCGCCATCAACATGCTGGGCATGGCTAAGCGCTGCCGGGCGAAAATCCTGCAAGCCTCGACCAGCGAAGTGTACGGCGACCCGGATGTCCATCCGCAGCCCGAGAGCTACCGCGGCAACGTCAACCCGATCGGCCCGCGCGCTTGCTACGACGAAGGAAAGCGGGCGGCCGAGACGTTGTTCATGGACTATCACCGGATGAACAAGGTGCAGATCCGCATGGTCCGCATCTTCAACACCTATGGCCCCGGCATGCACCCGTTCGACGGCCGTGTGGTGTCGAACTTTGTCCGCCAGGCGCTGGCCGGCGAGGACATCACGATCTTCGGCGAAGGAGATCAGACCCGCAGCTTCTGCTATCGCGACGATCTGATCGAAGGCATCCTGCGGATGATGAACAACTCGGACGACTTCCTGGGCCCCGTGAACCTGGGCAACCCCGGCGAGTTCACGATCAAGCAACTGGCGGAACTGGTGATCGAGCTAACCGGCGCGAAGTCGAAGCTGGTTTATCGACCGCTGCCGGCCGACGATCCCACGCAGCGCAAGCCCGATATTACGCTGGCGAAAAAGCACCTCAGCTGGGAACCGAAGATTCCGCTCCGCGAGGGGCTGACCAAGACGATCGCCTGGTTCCGCTCGATCGATATCCAGAAGTTCCGCGCCCCCACGCCGAACTACTAACGGACGCAAGTCGTTCGAGAATATCGCGGTGGGATGGCAGCGGGGTCACGCAGCGCCGCGAATTGCGGAGCGTAACTCAGGTCGCCAGTTCTGTGTCGGATTTTTAGCCAAAGCACACGGGCCAATCTCTCCTTACTTGGTGGTCTCTTCGGGATTGCGCTTAGCGTGAAACAGGCTGTACGTCTTGTACCCGCCACCGACATTGACCGCATCGAATCCGTTCTGTCGTAAAATCCGGGTCGCCAAATAACCTCGTTGCCCCACCTGGCAATAAGCAGCAATCGTTCGGTCACGCGGAAGCTCATCTAAGCGTTGCCGTATTTCATCTACCGGAAAATTGACCGCATCGGGAATGTGCCCGGCGGCGAACTCTTTGGCCGTTCGCACATCAACTAAGAATGGAGGCTGTTCGTTTCGATTGGTCGGCAATGCTTCGGCATCGACCTGCGGATGTTCACCGCGCAGCAGTCCACTAGCCACAAAGCCCGCCATGTTGATTGGGTCTTTTGCCGAACCGTATTGTGGCGAGTAGGCAAGCTCCATCTCTTCCAGGTCGAAGACCGTCAGGCCAGCTTGGAGCGCCACAGCCAGTACGTCAATTCGCTTGTCCACACCTGCCCCGCCTACCGCCTGGGCTCCAAGTATTTTGCCTTTTTGCGGATCGAACAACACCTTGAGCGTCATCGCCTCCGCACCGGGGTAGTAACCGGCATGGTGCATCGGGTGAACATAGACCTTGCGGTATGGGCGATTAATTCGCCTTAGTGTTTTCTCCGATGCTCCCGTCATCGCCGCAGTAAGATTGAAGACTCGGACAATCGCAGTGCCTTGAGTGCCACGATAGCTAACCGTTCGCCCAAAGACGTTATCTGCGGCGATGCGTCCTTGGCGGTTTGCTGGACCGGCTAAAGGAACTTGAGTCGGCTCCCCCGTCACGAAATCCTTAACTTCGATGGCATCTCCGACTGCGTAGATATCGGGATCGGTGGTCTGAAGATGATCGTTGACTCGAATGCCACCACGAGGGCCAACCTCCAGCCCTGCATCAACCGCCAGTTGGTTTTCAGGTCGCACACCTACTCCAAAGACGACCAATTGAGCGTATAGATTCTGGCCCGAAGTTAATCGGACCATGAGTCCGTCATCGGTTTGCTCCAATGCTTCCGCAGTCTGTCCGAGCAGCAAGGAGACGCCGTGATTGATAAGTTGTTCGGCTATGGGGGTGGTCATCTCTTGATCGAATGGCGGGAGCACCTGATGGTTTCGCTCGACCATAGTGGTCTGAATACCCCGACGAACGAGATTTTCAACCAACTCAAGTCCAATGAACCCTCCTCCGACCACGACCGCCTGCCGCACGCCCTGTCCGATCGTCTTCACGATGCGATCCGTGTCTTCCAGATTTCGCAGCGTAAAGATTCCAGGCAAGTCGATGCCGGACAGCGGAGGCCGAATAGGCGCCGCTCCGGGCGCGAGAATCAGCTTGTCGTACGTTTCGTCATATTCTCGTTCCGAAGCAAGATCACGAATTCGAATCGTTTTTCCGACGCGATCAATCGATTCGACTGATGAACGGGCTCGTACATCCAGCTTGAATCGAGTCCGTAACAGTTCAGGTGTGACGACGAGCAGTTTGTCTCGTTCGGCAATTTCGCCGCCGATAAAATAGGGAAGTCCGCAATTTGCGAACGACACGTCTGGGCCTCGCTCAATCAAAACAATCTGGGCGTCCTCTGATAGGCGGCGCGCGCGGGCTGCTGCCGAGGCACCTCCCGCTACGCCACCGACGATGAGCAATTTCATAACCTTAAACTCCTGAGGCAAATCCCAGAGATCTAGCCGACCCTACAAGAATTGATGCATTGCCCCGGTTCCAGAGCATGCGAGCCACTAGCATTCCGATCCCACAATTGTCGCTGACGCCAGAGAAAACCAGCACGACTTGTTGTTATTCAAAATTCCTAACCAAAGCGTGCCTCGACGCAAGCCATGATGTCCGCCAGATGCGGCTCAGCAATCTGGTAATACGTCTTTCGCCCTTCCTTTTCGCTATGAAGAAGTCCACAGCGTTGCATCAATCGCAGATGTTCAGACGCCATGTGGCTAGCAATGCCACACGACTCGGCAAGTTCCCCAACCGTGTATCGATCTCGCAAAAGCAGCTGCACAATCCGCAAGCGGTGAGCATGCGCCAGGATCTTGAGGCATTCTGCCGCCTTCTCAAGCGCATCGAATGCGATGAGTGTTGAAGTTGCCGGACGCTTGGTCGTGGATTTCATGCAAATGCTCCTACTGTCAAATATATCGCAATATAACGACATGTCAAACAGTCGCATTAGCCAACCACGCTCATGATCGCCGTCGCCCGTGTGAGATGTGTTGCGTAAGGGGCAAGCCACCGCATGATTTCAGCTAGGTGCAATTGCGGGGCTGCTTCGCAGAGTCAATTTGCCAGACTGCGGGCGCATAGTGGCGCCGGATAGGCTAATCTGAGGCGACGGCAATGTGGCTGGCTGATGAATGCGCAGTGCCAGCGGCCGTAAAAGCCGAGCCGTGCAGGTAATCCCAACAACTCGGCGGGCGAGGATTGCCGCGTTTGATGATGCGGTAATCGACCTGATATCGCCAACAAATAGAGTGGCCCCTCCGGGGACTCGAACCCGGACCAGTTGCAGGACAAGACGGGCTAAGTCTTAACGATCTTCTCGCGATTTTCGCGGACGCCCTTTGTGGCATTGCGCGTGTCGATGATCAGGCTCGAGTGCCGCACGATATCGTCGTACTTGTAATCGCTGTGATCCGTGGCGATCAGCACGCAATCCTGCGCGGCAAGGAATTGCGGCGTCAGTTCCTGACTGGCGAGATCCTCGGACTCGCGATGCCGCATCTTCGGCAATCGCGGCACGTGAGGATCGTTGTAGCTGAGCACGGCGCCCCGTTCGCGCAGCAGGTCCATCAATTCGAACGAGGGGCTTTCGCGGGGATCGTCCACGTCCTTTTTGTAAGCCACGCCTAGCAAGCAGATTTTGCTACCCTTCACCGGCTTGCCGCGATCGTTCAATTCGCGTGCAACGCGATCGATCACGTAGCGCGGCATGCTGGTATTGATCTGGCCGGCCAGTTCGATGAACTGCGTCGGCAATCCGTGCTTGCGCGCGACCCAGCTTAAATAGAAGGGATCAATCGGAATGCAGTGCCCGCCAAGTCCCGGCCCCGGATAGAAAGCCTGAAAGCCGAACGGCTTGGTCTTAGCGGCTTCGATGACTTCCCACACATCGATGCCCATGCGGTCGTAGAGCATTTTCAGCTCGTTCACGAGCGCGATATTCACGGCTCGGTACGTGTTCTCGAGAATCTTGCACGCCTCGGCCACCTCACAGCTCGACACCGGCACGATGCGCACCACGGCCTGGCTGTAGAGCATTTCCGTAAGCTTGGCGCTGGTCGGGTCCATGCCCCCCACGACCTTGGGAATGCCGCTGGCGCCGTAGTCGGGATTGCCCGGATCTTCTCGCTCGGGGCTGTAGGCCAGGAAATAATCCTTGCCGACTTTCAGTCCGCTCTTCGCCAGAATCGGTAGCACAACGTCGCGCGTCGTGCCTGGGTAAGTGGTGCTTTCCAGCACGACCAACTGGCCCGGCCGCAGCACGGCGGCGATGCTCTTGGCCGTTTCTTCGACGTACAACAGGTCCGGATCGCGGCTTTCGTTGAGCGGTGTGGGGACGCAGATCAACACGGCGTCAGCTTCCGACAAGCGGCGCATATCGGCTGTCGGCTCGAAGCGTCCGCCGCTTAAGCATTCACGAATCCACGACGAGGGAATGTGCTTGATGTAGCTCTCGCCGGCCTTGAGACGATCGACCTTGCGCTGATCGACGTCGAAGCCCAGCGTTCGGTAGCCCGCGGCCACGAAGGCGCGAATCAACGGCAACCCGACGTATCCCAAGCCGACCACGCCGACGCGGGCGGTCTTCTCACGAATGGCGGTTTCGAGTGAGGTCATGGAAACGTGCTTTCCTGCGGAGTAGATATCGAACGCAACGCACCGCCAAACCCGTCGAAATTTCCCAATCTGTCAGCTATGTCAAGGGCCGGAAGCGAAGCACCGTGCGACCGCGACGAGAGCGCCCGCGAGCGGCTGGGAATCCCGCTTCGCCACAACGTACCTGCCGGCTGCCCACTCTACTTCTGCTCCACCTGCTCTTGCAGCTTGCGAAATGCCGGCTGTTCGAGCGGCGGCAGGTCTTCCACCTTCAGGTCGTAGTTCTCGGTTGCCGTCCTAAACGATTCCATAGCGGCAATCGTATCGCGATTGGCCATCTGGGCTCGCGCCAGGTGGAAGTACTTGGTGCCGGTCGGTTGATCGACGACAGCCAGGCTCAGGTCTTCGATCGCCTGCTTCGCGTCTCCGTGAACCATTGTCACCAGGGCGCGTGTGTCCAAAAGGTCGGACTGAGGACCCAGAATCCCGATGGCTTCGTCGACGAATTTGCGCGAATCACCGGTCTTGTTCTGCACGGCCAGTAGATAGGCAAGATTATTCAGCGCCAGGGCCCGCTGCACCCCCTTCACCTCGGGATTTTTCAAGAGCTTCATGTAGATCTCTTCCAGCTCGGGATAGCGCCCTTGCAGGTCGAGTAGTTCGGCATATTCGAGTTGCAGGATCAAATCCTTGGGCCGCTTGGCGATTGCCTTGGCCAACCACGATTCGACGCGCCCGTAATCCTCTTTCGTGGCGTCGGCTTGATGCTGCCGGAGTGCGGTTAACCCCTCGCGCACGGCCTCTTCGACGGTCCGCACCTCGAGCGCCGACTGGCACAGATCCAGGGCATCTTTCAGCTTGCCATGACGTCCCATGTAGCCGGCCAGAACCAACACCGCCTTGGGATCGAGCGCCACGTATTCGCGGTACATCGATTCGGCAGCATCGTCGGCATCCATTTGCTCGAGCAACTTGGCGATTTCGACCAGCGAGCCCAGCTTCTCGCGCGGCATGGGGCGCGGCAGCAGATTACGCAAGAGGGCCACGGCCTCGTCGGTCTTGCCTTCCTTGACCAACATCCTAGCCTTGAGCGCGGCCGTCAGCGCCGCATCGGGGGCCACGGCTTCCAACTTCGCCAGCCAGAACTTGGCCGAGTCAACTTCCTTGTTGCGGATCAGCATTTCGACGAACGTGGCGATGTACGTCGGATTGTCCTTCGCCTTACCCAACAAGGAGATCATCTCGTCCCGGCACTTCGGCCAGTTGCCCGTCACTTCGTATAACCGCGCCAAGATCATCTGCGCGTTGGGGGGAAGATTCGTCTGGCTCTTGATCTCTTCCAGCAGTCGCGTGGCTTCCATCCGCGAATCTGCTTCGGGGCGGTCGGACAGCAAGCGCGCCATGGCCACCTTGTCCGCTAGCGAAGAAACGGCCTTAACGTCCTGCGACTTCAAACGCGCCATTGCCGTGCGAAAATCCTGATAGGTGCCGCTCGCGGCGATAATGATCGCAAGCTCGCGGTTCGCCCAAGCGACGTGCTCGCGATCGGCATCGTTCGCCGGCTTGGCCCCCGCGACCCGTTCCAATTGCTCGCGCGCCTTCGCGCCGTCCTTCATGCGGGCATAGAACGTCGCCAACGCACGAGCCAGACCCAGGTCATTGGGCTTCGCGTCCCGCGCCTTCAAGAAATATTTTTCCGCCGTCGGCATGTCACCCAGCAGCTCGTAGCACTGCGCCATCGACAGATCGATTTGATCCTTGGGCAACTTCTCCTGCGCCTGTAGGACGACTTCCTTCGCGTCTTCATCGCGCTGTCGCGTCTTCAAGAAACGCATCAGCTCGAACCATCCCAAGGGGAGTTCCGGATGCTTCTCGACAAGTTCGCGGAATAGTTTCTCGGCCTCTTCATCGCGGCCGACCTCGGGAAGCAATTGCCCCAGGCTGACGATCTTCTGGGGATCGTTCGGATCGCGCTCGCGAGCATGCTCGAGCAACTTGATCGCTTTAGGAAGGTCCTTATCGGACAACGCCATGCCGATTTCGAGCATCTCCGAGGAAGCCGCATCGCCGGTCGAGCCGCGGGCGTTGGCCATCTCCATGTAGGTGCGCGCTTCGTCACCGCGGCCGCGCGAGATCAGCAATTGCGCGACCTGGCGCGCGGTGCCGACATCGGTATCCCCCAGGTCCAGCGCCCGCTGCAGGTGCGTGATCGCCTCGTCGGTGTTTCCGTCGAGCACGTCGATTTCGCCTTCGAATCGCGCCAACACGGCCCACCGCGGCCTTTGCTCCTGCGCACGACGAACCAATTGCCGCGCCTTTTCCAAGGTGGCCGACGCATCACCGCTGCGCTTCGCCCGCACGTCCACGACCAACTGGCGGGCCTCGACGTATTTCGCTTCGGCACTGCTTTCACCGAATAAGTGCTTGATCGCCGCGATGCTCTTTTTGATGGCGGCCTGGTCGTCTTCGCGCACCGCGATGTCGAACAGCGTGAATTGTGCATCCGGCTCGTTGGGAGCTTTCTCGGCGATCTTGGTCCAGATCGCGCGGGCCTGCGGCATATCGTCGAGGCGGAAATAGCCCACACCCACCAGTCGCAGAACTCGATTCTGCTCATCCTCGGTGAGTTTTCCCAGGTTATCTCCGGCCGCCTTGAGCGCTTCCTTGGCCTGATCGGCCGGCAATTGCAGAGCATAAACGATATGCGCTTGCCTCAGGGCAAACGAGTCGCCGCCCAGCTCTTGCGCTTTATCGAGCAATTTCATGGCCCCGGCCGCGCCGTCTTTCAGAAACTCTAGCCGCGCCAACGCCAGCCACGCCTTCGGGTCGGTCGGATCTTTTTCCGTGGCCGTCTGCAACATTTTCCGCGCCGCCTCGGGATCCCCCTTCTGCTCGCGGACGTTGGCCTCGACCATCAACAACTCCGGCGAGTCCGGGAATGCCTTGGCCGTTGCCTTGACGATCTCGTCAATGTCTTTCCAATCGCGATCCGCCTCGGGAACCCGGTTATTGCGCTGCAAGAGCAGCGTCAACAAAGCCGTGCGCGCGGGGGCAGACTGCACAAAATTGTCGACGCCTTGCGCTTTCTTCACTGCCTGCAATTCGGCAAGTGCCCGATCGTTCTGTCCCACGCGCATTAGTGCTTGCGCGAGAACCGCATGGGCCAAGACATTGCCGGGGTTTTCTCCCACGGCCCGTTCGTAGACCTGCACTTCACGGTCATGCTCGCCGAGTGCTTCGTAGCACCGGCCAAGCATCAAGTCGATGCGCCCGGCGTACCCCGGCAAAGCGGCCCGCGCCTCGACCAGCTTACGGCTGGCGTCCAGCCATTTCATTTCGTTGTAATCCAGGCAGGCCCGCATGAAGTTCAGCATCGAGGTCGGAGTCTCGGGATCCTGCTCCAGATTGCCGAGGATCTTTCGCGCTCCGGCCAGGTCGCGCTGCTGCAGCTTGAGCTCGAAATCGAGTTGCTGCAGGCTGGCCGTCTTGGGCCCCTTCTTCAATCGCTCCGCAATGTCATCGAAGCGTTTCTCGAAAACGTCCAGGTTGATCAATTGCTGCACCAGCCGGGCATCGTCCGGGTGCTTTTCCGCGCCGTGTTCAAGATACCTGCGTGCTTCCTCGGCTTTGTTGTCGTCGATCGCCGCGCCAGCCGCCAACAGCAGCGTGTCGGCGTCATCGGGATCCATTTCCAGCGCCTTTTTCAAGTCCTCGCGCCGCTGTGCCTGACGCGCGACGATCTCGGCTTTCTGCTCCTTGACGCCCTGCTCGCGTGCGAAGAACTGCGTATCGTATTGCGCCCGGCTTAATCGCGCATTGGCGCTGTCAGGGTTCATCTCGACCATCTTGTCGATGATCTGATCGGCCTGGGTTGGATTCCCCATCCTTTCTCGCAGCACTACCGCCAGCAGCATGTAGGCATCGACCTCTTTCGGGTCCGCGGCGATTGCTTCTCGCAAGGTCTCTTCCGCTTCACGATTTTTATCCAGTGCGTATTGGCATTTGCCAAGCTTCGTCAGCAGCTCCGCGTCGTTGGGGGTCTCTTTGCGCAGCGTTTCGATGTGATCGATCGAATCGCCCCAGCGGCCGACCAGGATCGTGTAATCCACCAGGCGCCGGCGAATATCGTCCCGGTTCTCGTGACGGCGCAATTGCGCCTCGAGCGCGCTGTAGGCCCGCATCTTCTTTTGACGCGAGGCGTCTTTCTCCTCAGCGATGTCCGCCATCAAGAGCGCCATGTGAGCCCCGGCGTCGGCGTCGTCCGGCACATATTCGACGTACTGCGAATAGAACGAGGCTGCTTCCTCTAGCTCGTCATTCTTTTGTGCTTCCTCGGCCTGATAGAGCAAGACCCGAGCCGTGCGTTGCATTTGCCAGGCATGGACGACGGCCACCAGGACAATCGACAGCAGACTGGTCGTCGCCAAGATCACGACCAGTTTTATGTTCAACCTACGCATGATTCACTCCGCGTTAATCCGCTCGATTGGTTTCGAATTCGCAGTTTCCGCCCGCCTGCTGTTGCAGTCCGTCAAGCGACGCGTTTTTGTCTTGCGAGCCTGCACCTGGTGACAAAAACTCGGGCGAAAGCAAGATTCAGGGGAAAGCTAGAATGCCGCCTCGTACGCCTTGGCCTCGATCGAGACAGTGCCTGTTCCGTCCTGGCGCCCGAGAACTCGGGCACGAGGACTTGCAACATCGGCACCGTGGGCGAACCCGCAAGGACGCGCTTAACAGAATAGAGACGCCTGCGTCGCCCGGTCCTTCGCGTGCAGGCACTGAAAGCCGTGTGACATTTCTGATCCCGGTCTGAGCCTAACTGTAATGCTATCCCAAACGGACGACTCAGGTCGGGCATCAGACTCATCCTATCCTCGCAGGCAGTGGTGTCAACGACTTCGTACAACGCTCACAAATGTCTCAAAACAAAGGACTACTGCCATCCGCACGACGTGCGACGGTACGTCGTGACGGGGCGCGCATTTGTACCGGTTACGACGCGCCACGAGACTCAATTTGCATACGCCGCGGATGGCCACTGCGTTTAGAGAAAGTTCGGGAAAGATTTGAGGAATGGGTTAGGAATGTCGATGGTAGGGGCTGTATGGAAGCCGGGTTCTCACGGGGGGGTGAGGGCGGCGTCTTGCTGGGTTGCTGCGCGCACGTGGGCGTGGCGGTCTGGGCGGGCGTCTGC
>DASYDW010000134.1 GCA_036499395.1 Pirellulales bacterium | reverse complement strand
TGATTTTCTCCCACTGCTCATCGCTGACTTCGACATCGTGTCGCTTGGCCATCGAAAGTCTCCTTTCGATCACCGTCTTAACCGAAGTCCCTACAGGGCGCAAGTTTACTTCAACACAGTTTTGAAACCGGCTCTAGTGCTGTTTGATGTCTCGCGTAATTACTAACACGGCGACCATAGCGATACATAGAGCAACTTGCCCCAGTTCAACCGAGGAACGTGGAATTCCGCGAGTGTCTCGCACGTTATCGCAACTTGGTGTTTTATCGGCTTCGTTCAGCGGCAGCCCTAAATGCCGCTACTCAACGCCTTCTCTGTAACATCAATGACTTATATAGCGCGTGTAAATTACGCTGGATACATATTACTATGCCGAATGGCTTCGATTCTTTTATAGGGATTTAACTTGATCTTCGCTTAGCGCGCGAGACAATCGGCGCCGGTTTCGAGGAGCTGTGTGGCTGCCTCGCTCTTTTCCTGTACGACGTTCTAGTCGAGAAAGGAATGGCCCATGAGATCCCGCATCGTGCCGCTCGTAGTTTTGGTCTCCGCATCGTGCGCGCTGTCCGGTTTCCGCAGCGCCCGCGCGGATACGTTCTATGTGGATCCTGATTTCAGTTCGCTGAGTATCGCCATCTACGACCATTCGACGTCGACGCTGCTCACGTCGGCTCAATCTTCAGGAAGCGATACGACCACGCTCGGTGGAACTTTTTGTGCGACCATTGCGTCCGGCGCGATAACCTTCAATAGCGGCAATATCTCGTTCGACGATCAGGGAACTGATATGCAGCCGGCCATCGGCGGTGGTGGCGATTCTGCGGGCGACTCAATGAACCCGTACCCACCGTCCCCCGGCTCGGACCCGGCGAGTTATGGATTGGTCCTTTCCGTCTACGATCCCGAAAATCCGGCGTCACTTGTTCTGGCCGGTGAACTGGCCGTTCGTAATGCCCTTGCCGGCATCAGCAGTGATAGCGCCATCACGATCAGCGGTGGTAGCTCCTTCGACGCCAGCCAGATCAACATGGTGTTTAACAGCGGCACAACGCTGGATTACAACATCAACAACGGATCCGACGGTTCGGTCTTCTTGAATGGGACGACCGCGATCGACGGCACTCCCGGAGCGAATACGCTCACCGACGGCGGCATCGGCACCTTTGGCGGTGTGACCGCCATCAACATTCCCGTCTATGTCGATGTCAATGTCACCACCGGTGGCTTGGACGTGGACGTAGTGCTCTCAGGGAGCATCGGTGCGACAAATGCGGCTCCCGGCGCGCCTGTGCCCGAACCGGGAACATTCGTTCTGGCGGCCATGGCGCTCGTAGGTTGTCTTCCCGTCGCCGTGCGTCGCATGCGGAAGTCGCGTTAGCGGGCGACTTTCCTCGCCGCCGCGGGTTGGGGCGCGGCGGCGCTCTTCATTCTCTAAAAGTGGGCGTTTTCCTGCTCCGCTGAAGACGTCCATCAGCGTAGCGGCATGCTCCATTTCAAAGGCTGGCCGACGGCGCCACGTGGGCCCGTCAGCACTAGTGATCGCGTTCGTCTCATTACCTATCAAAAAAAGGGGTAAATCATGTGGTTTTGGAAATCGAATCGGTCCACCAGGCTTGCACCGTGTTCTGCGTCGAAAGGGCATAACGGCAGAAGGCTTGGCGTCGAATCGCTCGAATATCGAAGATTGCTTACGGTAGGACCGCTGAACTATACCGCTCCTAGTGCCTCGGCTTTGACGCTGACTGTCGTCGCTGGCAGTTACGAGGTCCTTAATGGGGCTTCTGTCGTGGCCTCGCGCGCTGTCGCGGATACAAATGCGATCAACATCACGGGCAGCATTGGCAACGACTCCCTGACTGTAGAAACGCCCGTGCTCACCAGCGGGCTTCCCGTTACATTCACAGGCAATAGTGCCTCAGATACGCTGGATGTTGACGATAGTTCAAATACCGTCTCCGAAGTCTATTCCTTGGAGGGAAGCACGTTCTCCATCGGCTCAACCGCGATTTCCTTTTCGGGGGTCTCGACGGTCGATTTTGAGCCCACCGCCGGCAGCTTGAATGGTTTCAGTGTGCTGACCTTGGGTTCTGGCATTTCGCTCAATGTCAGCGGCAACGGCACCAGCGGCGCCAATACGATCGTTGCCATTGGGGACGGCGGGGATTCGCTCGACGGTCAGATTCTCGGCAACGTCGATGTGAACGATGTCGCCCTGTTTGGCTTCGCTGAAGGGGATGCGACGGGCTCACCGAGCTATTCCCTGACCAACGATTCGATCACGCGCGTCGGGACTGAGACGACCGTGGCGACATACTCAAACCTCGAGTTCGGCGTGATCATTCAAGCGCCTGCCGATGGAAGTGCGACGGTTAAGTCCACAGCCTTTGGCATCACTTCGGAAGTGGATGCCGGAACGATAACCGTAGGTAACTCCGGGCGCCTCGACAATATCCAGCCGGGACTTACCGTAAACGGATTTACGTCGGTCACAATCGATGATCATTCGACCACTGCGGCCGTCAACTACCAAATCGAATCTGATACAGTGACTCGCACCTTCTTGGGCTCCCCAAGTCCGACCATTACCTATTCCACCCCGCAGCTTATCGTTGATGCCGGCTCCGGCAGTAACACGATCGACCTGGGGCTGGGCGAGGATTTCGGCTCAACCAACGTTTCGTTGAATAGCGGAGCCGGTGGTGACACGATCAACGTCAACATGATTGGCTCCGGCGACGTGTCCGTGCAAACCGGCGGTACATCCAGCACAGCGAACTCCATCAACGTGCAAGCCACGACTACGGGAACCACGACATTGACCGGCGGCGCCGGCAATGACACGTACCTCATCGGCGCGGTCGATCATAACCTGGACAATGTCTACACCGTGGTGGTTGACGGTGGCACTGGAACCAACTCGCTGACGGTTAACGATTCCAACGGCACGAGTGGTACGCTGAACAACACCAACCCAATCACACGTTTGGGGATGGGGACTACAGTGTCGATCGCCTATTCCAACGTCGGCACTCCGACACTTATCTCGGGTACGTAGTAATCCGACATGCGCTTGGTGGGCGCTGGCTAGCCCTTTGCCCTAGCCAGTGCCTGCCGGCTAGTATGGATCACTCAGTCGAAACGGTTCTGAAACATCTCGGAGATCCTTTTGCTTCGGTTCCGAGGCGCTTCGTCTACGGGAGATGCTCAGCAGGTCAATTAATGCTCAGACTGGACTTGCTAAACGTAGAAACGTAGTTTGCAATCGCTCCTCGCCGTCCCTTTGCCCAACAATTCAAGCCACGTGAATGCCGCGCATACCACCGCGACGACTTTCGCGAAGGTCGGAAGACGATAGAGCTAGTCTGATGTTGAGTCGCTTATCCTTTCGGTCCGCTTAAATATCCTTCCGCTTCGATTTGCGGTCAGATGTTAATGTCCTTGCGATGGGTCTAAATCACTCGCCGTCAGGCGAACCCTTGAGGTTTTTCGATTTGCTATGATCGGGAGATGGAAAAGTACCGGACTAGTTCGCATAGCCGCTTTGACCTGAAGTACCATTTCGTGTAGATCACGAAGTGTCGCAAACCCCTTTTGGTGGATGCAGTGGGCGTTCGACTCTGCGAATTAGTGCGAGTAGTTCAGTTTCTTTGGGATCTGACAGCCAACGCATTGCGAGAGACGCATTATGTCTAAGACACGCGTGAATAAGTCTGCCGAGATACGCGAAGCATTGAAAAAGAGCCCCAACGCGTCTCAGAAGGAGATAATTGCAGCGCTCGCCAGTAAAAGGATCAAGGTGACTGCGTCTCAGATCAGCAATGTTCGACGTAAGTTGGCTGGCAATGAAAGGGGGGCAATGCGTAAAGGATTGGTTTCACTATCGGACTTGCAGGCAGCGAGAAAGCTCATGCACGCCACTGGAGGCTCGTTACGCAGGGCGAGGCAGGCACTGGAAACGCTCGAAAGGCTACTTTGACTGAACAGATGTGCATTCAGCGAGTGTCATGAAGTCCACCTCATGGCTCGTGAGCAAATGGTTACGTAGCTCAATTGAGGCCATAGCAATAGCGTCATCGGCAGTCGCATGGACGAGAGGCGTCGAACTGCCGTTGCTGCACGCGCCGCAAAACCAGCGGGCGCGGAATGAACACTCTTCGAGGTAGGCATTGATCGTGCATGCAATTCCGCCACGCACGATTCGACGGCTGTAAGCGCGCTTTCCGAATGTTTCGGGCACAGTAGCGCTCTTCAGGGAATCACTCGGGCTCTCTTTCCAGTCCGATTGCCCTCGCTCGCCCAAGTCTTGGGATGCGATCCTTCGCATCGTTCGCGGTTCGGCGCTCGCGTCATCGTATGCAGAGGCCGTCTATCCTTCGACGCCCGGCGGCCACTGGTCGGCCACCCGCAGGTGGCGACTTCGAGCCACGCATTCAGAATGGGTCGTCGCTCATTTCTGCAATCGACGGTCCTCAGGTTGATCGATCCTTCGGGGCGTGCTCATGTGTTCACGTCCTTGGCAAGCGATTCTAGCCTGTAAGATCAATAGTCGCGGAACCAGTGGACTCATCGTCACCTGTACCGAAGGCCTCGAAGACTACCGTTTCTCCGGTGGGGACCTCCACGTTTACTGTGGTATTGGTGGTACCGCTCTTCGGTACATAAACCATGTCACTGGCAGGGTCGATGTAGTCTGCATCGGGTGTGGACCAATAATTGAGGTACACGTTCCCGTCGAAATGCTCGATGCTGATGACCTGTACATTGACGGTAATTGAAGAATCGTCCTTCAGCGTGGCAGTCGAGTCCACGCTCAACGCGATTGTAAAATAGCCCATTAGAGATCCCTTATGCGGTGAAAACCTGCTCTTCATGAGCAAAGGTTGAGCGATCTGTCGTCGTCAGGCGACTAGCTGTAGATGCCAGATGGCTGCCTTTGGCAGCACTCGTTCACGAGCCAGGCGGATATATGCGGATGCCGAGGAATTGGCAATAGCTCTGGCATAGAATCGATCGTGTAGGCGCTGCGCTTGCTTGTACCGCATGGAATTCGGACGGACGGTGGAAATGACTTTGACCGCAACCGGCGCGCTTAACGTCCCCAGCCACTCAACTCCCTTGGCCAATATGGCATCGACGATGCCGTCAAGAAAATCTGGCTCGCATTGGCTTGTGGTCGGCGTCCAGCCGAGCATCATCAAATGCGCAAGGGACTCGCCGGCCTTGTACCGACCAAGTAACGCAAACTGCATTCTCGAAGCGTAGGGCACGTCCTCCAAACGCAAGAACCCACAGAATGCAGCAAGCTGCTGGCCCACATAGGGACCGCTGTCTCCCTGCAGCCACTCTTGAAACTGCGAGGAGGTCAAGATGCCGTAGCGGCCATCCATGAACTGCATAATTTTGACAAACTGCTGACAATACTCCTGGTCGCTTGCACTAATCTGCTTCCATTGCAGAGCAGGCATGAAGGCTCCTGTGCGTTATCTAGTGTGACGGGTCCTGCGAGCCCATAAGTATCCGCCAGTCGCGCTCCAAACCCTCTGCGCTTACTGGTGATAGGGCTCCCGTGTGATCGATGTGTTGACCCGATACTAGCCGGGCCTCGCATTCGATTTCCTCCACGGACCGATCGTCCGGCCGTAAATCGGCGAACATCGCTTGTCCACTAGTAAATACCGCCAAAACTCCGTTTAAGTGCTCAGCAAAAATGCAGGCGACCACTTCCGAGGGGTCGGGAGTGGCAATTTGACATACCAAGGCCGCGGATTTTACGTCCCAAACGCGAATAAAATGATCTTCGCAGCCCGTTACCACCAAGCGATTATTAGCCCCAAAAGACGCACATTGGATTTTTCCAGGATGCGACATGAAGGTAGACGTCGCTTGACCGTCACTAAAGTCGATAACGCGCAGCTCGTTTCCCGGCATGGCCGCAGCACACCACGAATTATCCTCGTTCGACCAAACGGCATACGGCTGCTGCTCCAACGTAAATTGTGCCGCACCCCCAAAGTCTTTAGAAGGAAACGCCCATACCTGATGCTGCGAGTCTAGAAGCAAGGTTCCGAGCGCGGAATGAGACGCCGAGGTCAAGAATACTCCTCGGTGCCCGATAGGACTAACTTGTGGTCTCTCGATTGAGCCGATGGTCCAACGGAAGAAACTGGTTGGGCAAATGCCCAATAAACTTGAGCCCGCCTCGTCAAAGGCCAATGAATGCACCGATTCGTCTGCATTAAAGTCTGCTCGGGCAATGCTGTCGCTTGTTGTGAAGAGCCGGATCCGGCCGAATGGATTTCCGACGGCCGCCATCTGCCCGTCCGGCGATACGGCAACAGCCGTAATAGGAGCCAAGTCCGAAAAATCGCAGATCATCTCCTTTCGATCTTGGAGATTGATGACATGTATATGTCCTGCCGCTTCGCCGATGACCAAAAAGGGCGACTTGTGTTGCGCAAGGGGATACACAGGCTGTGAAACGTGCTGAATCTCATGGAAAGCCTTCAGTGACGCATCGAGGTGATGGATTGCCGTGCGAGTCGTGCCGTCTCCGACGACGAGGAAATTCTGATCGGGCGTGCAGTATGCCTTAGCAATATTCGATTTGGCCAATGTAACGAGCGAATTTCCTCTGGATTCCGTGTCCCACACCCGCGCCTGTCGCGACTCCGTAGAAAGAAGGGTCTTCGCGTTATAAGAGACGGAAACGCCAGTCGGCCTTAGGCCGTTGCGGGAGATTTCTGCGGTTTTGCGAAATGGCTTGGAGTCCGCCCGAGACCACAATTCGATCGCATTGTGATTTGTGCAGACGGCGAGCATGAGCCCATCGTGGCTCAACACACTCTTGCGAACGCCCGCTCCGACCGCTTGTGTCGATATGGGCGAGTCAAGGGTCGCTGTCGACCATTGCAGGATCTGCCCCGCACTTGTCGAAATGATGGCCTCTCCGTCGTTCGCTGCGAGATGACTACTCGCGACTGCACTGACCGTATCGATCAGTCGATCGGGTTTCTCGGGCCATGACGGTCCCCACTGCTGGACTCCTCGCGGCAACGTTGCGGTCAAGAACTGCTTCCCACTTGAATCGATGGCCAACGTCTTAAGAATATTACCCTTCGGCGCTTGATAGACAGTCTGTTGACCTTCGGGTATCGTCCAAGTCGATAGCGTGCCGTCCGAAGCTACAGTCACGAGGCATTGCATCTGTGACGAAATAGCAATTGCCGTAACCGCACCGCCATGCAGGAGAGGCGGTGTCACGGATTCAAGTGACGCCAAGTCCCACACTCGCGCCGTCCGATCGCCAATTCCCGTAGCGAGCCATCGATCGTCACGGCTAAGCGATAGCGAGCTAATCGGCTTCGCATGGCACTTCGCGCTGGCCAAAAGCTCGCAGGCGTTCACATCCCACACATAAACCCATCCATCGGCGCTGCTTGTGACCAGCTTGCTTCCATCGGCAGTAAAGATTGCCGCTCGTAATCGACTGCTGGAGGGATGCGGCAGCGACTTGGGAAGAGCCCGTGGATTGCTCGTTTCCCATAGGCAAGCATTGCCGTGCAAGTCCGCGGTGAATGCGAGCTTCCCGTCCTCTCGAAGTCTCGATACGACGATGTCTGCCGAATGGTCAACTTGTCGAATAAGACGTGGACACGTATTAAAAAGTCGCCTTGCGCGCACCCGGTCAACGTAGTCCTTATCAGACTCGCCATCGACGGCCAGGCTTGCTGCAACCCAAGGAATGGCGCTCGTTGCAACCGGCCATTGATCGAGTGATGCCGAACGGAGATAGGCACTCTTCAGCAGTTTTCCTTTTTCAGCAAGTGCGGAATTAGCGCGATTCGTCGATGCTCGTTCGCGTACTAAAAGCACCGACGTTACGCAAAGCGCAGAGATAATCGTAGCCAGTAATGCAGTTAATAAAGCTCCCGTGGCCGGATGTCGCCGAGTCCACCGCATCGCCTTTCCGGTCCAGCGCAATGGTCTGGCTTCGATCGGATGTCCGGCGAGATACCTCTGCAGTTCGACTGCCACCGCTAGGGCGGTCGGATATCGGCGCGTGGAATCTTTGTCGAGGCATTTAAGACAAATGGTTTCAATATCTCGGTCGACGCTAGGATTTAGCAGACGAGGGGGCGCAGGGTCGTCGGAGAGCACCTGGTGTAGTGTCCCGGGGACAGTTGCTGCCTGGAAAGGAGGACGGCCGGTGAGCAGGTGGTACATTGTCGCCCCTAGGCCGTACACGTCGGAAGCGACCGTCGTCCGACCAGCGTCGATCACTTGTTCTGGCGACATGTACGGTGGCGAGCCGAAGGTGTCTCCCGACAACGTCAAGTCCTGGTTCCCATCAATTTTTGCGAGCCCAAAATCAGACAGAAATGCGTGTCCGGTTGCCCGCTCGATCAGGATGTTGCTTGGTTTGAGGTCCCTATGCAAAATCCCAGCGGTGTGAACGGCGTGCAGCCCCCGACAAATCGGCTCCAGGCACTCTGCGGCGCGCTGGTTCTCAAAGGGAGCTTCCCGAACGAGCTCAGCGAGACTACTGCCTTCGACGAATTGCATGGCGAGGAAATAGGTTCCGTCGGCACATCCACCGTGATAGACGCTGATAACGTTCGGATGTTCATGAGCGGCGGTCGCGCAGGCTTCGCGTAAGAATCGATCAATGGCGCGGGCACGTTCTTGCGTCGCGACCCCCTTCCATCGATCCAAGTTGAGAATCTTGACAGCGCAAAGTCGATTGATGCTAGCCTGACGTGCCTTATAAACGGCACCCATACCTCCGGTTCCGATCAGCTCGAGTAACTCGAAATCACCGATTGAGTGTATACCCGGCGGAAGAACAGGGATGTCTGACTTTAGGGATTGTGGACGGACCGGAAGTCCTAGTGACTCGCCGTCAAGTCTTGGATTGTCGTGAAGTGTGCGACTCTTTGAAGTGGTGCTAGTCTCGTAATCACACTCTGCTCGACAAGGCCGAGTACCGGCATATTCGACTGCTACCTTCAACAATTCAACCGCCAACTGCGGAACAGCGTCGGGCGAAGCAGTGGCAAGAACATCCTGGATATTGGGATGTTCGCCCCGTTGCAGGCGGGCTTCGAAGGCATCGCACGCAGCGTCAATCTCTAATTTCAGCGCAATGGATAGTTCGCGCTTGGCCATGAAAGCAATATCCGTTCAGAGCTATTGACGTTCGAAGTACTCGATCCATGTATCTCGAATGATCGTTATCTTACGTCCAACTGTACTAACAGAACAATCCAGACGTTGAGCGATCTCCGCGTTTGTATATCCTTCCAACTTACATATCGCAATTTGTTGTAATAGGTGCTCATTTAGAATGGAAAGCAATCTGGAGAGATGATCGGCGGCTTCCGCGCTCTGCTCCGGGCTGGGCTCCTTCCCGACGAGCGAATCTGGCCTGAGCGAATCGCGATCCGGCGCGGACCACGCATCGAACCAGAACCGCTTTTTGGCCCGCTGATAACGCCGTTCGTTGAGTGCCTTTTTGGCGGTAATGGCGACCAGAATGCGCCAAAGGTCCGATCGATCAAAGAGATTCGGAAATCGGCCGGCTTCAACGGCGAGGCAAAAACTGTTGAAGGCGCTAAGGGCGATGTCCTCTTCGTCGCGCAAACGCCGCGGTGCGCCCCGCAACCCCCTCAAGGCTTGACGCACCAGTTGAGCATAGTAGCGGTTCCACAATTGCTGCGCTGCGTCCCGGTCTCCGTGGCGGTACGCGTCCAGCCAATCTGAAATTGATCCGGTCATGAGAATGCCAAACCATGATGCCCATTGGGGTTATCGCCAGTTTCGGAGTCTACTCGCTCCGATCAACGCTCGCAAATCAACATTTTTGTGAGCTGTTTTGGCAGGATTTGGTGGTTTTAAAGGTAGACGGACTCGGCGCGGCGGCGAGCAACTTTTTTTCGAGGCATTGCAGCCTAACCGAGATTCAACCGAGCGCTAGCTTCTTCTCATTGACGCCCCGATTCAGCAGAAGCAGCTGGTCGGTTGTCGCGCGACCCGACGCTGCATCTCTTATAGACCACTCGAAAAGCGAGTTTTGCTCATGGAGAAGACGTCCTGGACGGTTATGATCGCCGATGGCCAACAGCTAGTGGCTGATCTGCTGTCCAAGCTGCTCAAGTCATTTGAGGGCTTCGAGATTATCGGCGTTTTTACCCACACCGAGGCACTGACACTGGCAGCAAATTCCCGAGCACCCGACCTCGTGCTTGTAGATGCGGGAATGCCTGGCAGCAGTGAAGCAGTGCTGAACCTGACGCTGTCTCATGCTGGCGCACGGCTGATTTTCATCGACAGTGCGTATCGTAGCTTCCAGGTCAAGCGAGCCTTTGACTGCGGTGCCATGGGGTATCTTACTAAACGCGATTCTTTGGAGGAGTTTGAGGCATCAATTCGGCGCGTTCTCGCCGGCGAGAAAGTTTATGCAAGGTCGCCAACCGCTGATCGAGATAAACGCTGTCCGATGAATCCTGGATTGCTGACAGACCGGGAAGTCGAGGTGCTTACGTACGTCGCTGCTGGATTCAGCGCGCGTCGGTGCGCGGAAGTCTTGGGGATCAGCGAGAATACCGTCCAAAATCACAAGGCACGTGTTATGCGAAAACTCAATCTGCATAAGAACGTCGATATGACGCGCTACGCCGTTCAAAATGGATTGGTGCGTGACTGATTTGGGCCCAGGATCGCGAGTTTGAAAGCAGCCGCAAACCCAGATTACGTTTTAAGGCCTTGGTCACCTTGACTCGCGCTGAAGCGTCACGAGCATCAGTAACTTCCAAGGATCTCGGCACCGCCCCTCGTCCCGAGCGCTCTCCAGACTAGCAATCCAACGCTTGAACTAACAGGTCGGACGGAACCATCCATAAACAAAGCATTGACGAGGCGCGCATGGTAACTGCGCGAGTTCACGGCTGCAAACGTGATATCCGCGGTCATGGCTCCTTCAGGCAGGGATACATAATCGACGTCAAAGGTTCCCGTAACGGCTTGCAATTGGTCCCCGCCTTGCTCAACCTCGGCCCCTGTACCCACAGTTTGATTGGTAACAGTAACCAGCATTGCCGTATTCGGCGCGAAGGCCGTTGTGAATCCTGACTGAACGACGCTCGGACTACTGTAGTCGAGGTGCAGATTAGAGTTGAGCGTGCTGCCGTCTTGGCTGAAAGTTGCTTGCTTCTGATTTACTCCAATACGGGCAAAGAGCGCCTGCGGCGTGGTGAGAATAGATCGGTTTGTGGGATCGGAATAGTTCGGAATTTTTAGTCCGCGAATGTAGCCAATACCCATTCTTAATCCACCGGATGCGATTTGAGCCTTGACTTCGGCTACAGCAAGTGTGTTGCTGAGGCCATCGTTGACCGCATTGGGGCCTAGATACTGATTGATGAGAAATGCGCCATCGCCTGCGACCCTTCGCGCCCAATCGTAAAGAAACCACGTTCCAAAATTGAAACCATAAGTAATGGGATAGCGATACGTCAAAGCATCGGGATTCGGCCCACCACCATCCACGATCGCGTCTACGCATGGGTCACTTGGGCAATCGAACGTTGGAATTTGTTGCTGAAGGGATTGGCTGGATAAATTTGAAGACGCGAGAGCAACGCTTTCTTGTTCAAGGTACGGCAATAACGCCATGTGAACGGATGACGTCCTCGCGCTTGCCGAGGCATTGAAATACATCGCCGCTGGGGGAAAAACCGTCTGACTCGCCTGATAATTGTGCAATGCCAATCCCAGTTGCTTGAGATTGTTGGAGCATTGGTTGCGACGGGCGGCTTCTCGAGCGGATTGTACGGCGGGAAGGAGCAGAGCGGTCAGAGTGCCCACGATGGCGATTACCACAAGTAATTCTACCATCGTGAATCCAACTCTTTGATCACGTGTGTATCTGGAAATGTGCATAGCGTGTCGGACTTTCCGCTGAACGTCGAAATGGAAGATCGGCAACGAGCACAAGTCTAAAGGAGCCGCTTGCCAATTGCACGTCGAACGCTGCACATGGACTAAATGAAAGCCTTGCAAAACGCCTTTGTGCCCCAAATCCCGGAGTTGATTGGGTAGGTAGTTCTTACGTACGAGTAGGCCGTCCGTCACTTAACTAGTGTGTTTTGATTGCGGAAGAAATCATCGAGCCAGTCCCCCCGGGCCATCGGCCCACGCTGCTGATCACGGATCCGGCCTGACCTGCCCCCACCAAAGATACCGGTGTTTAAGTTAGAGTTTGGTGCTGTTGTTCTTCGGCCGTGGTCTGGAGCTGGAGCGCAGCGGAAGCGGGTGCGCTGGGCATGAGTGAATTGCTGGGGGTGGAAGTCCCCTACGGAGTCTGTTGGAGGCAACCGTAAGCCGGAGGTAACTGCACGAGATGACGACCGGATTTGACGGTCGTGGTCTTTCCTGTGAGGGCGTGTGGGATGGAAGCCCGAGGCAAAACGCAGCACCGAACGCAAGTGAAGCCCTGTAAGGCCGGTCCGACCTGGGTGAGCGTGCCCGTTAACGCGACGCCCAACTTCCAACCGCGGTCGGAACGGTATTGGGGACGGTGGCGGCAGGAAGCTCTTCACTCTTACCCCAGCAGATCTCCTCAGATCCGCAATAGCGGTAGGGCACAAGAAAGCGATGACGCGTGCCTTATGTCTGAGGAGAAGTCGGATCATCCCATAGTAGCGATGAATTTGGTGAAAGCCGATGGAGCGAAGGGGATGATGGGTTGAGAAGTACGAGACGACGCCAACTGAGCTTCGTGTTCGCCGACAGCCCGCAAGGGGGCAGAACGGCCAATCCTCCGGACGCATCCGGCGGGCGGGCTCACCTGCTGCACAAAGCGAAACTCACGACCGCGACCGATCTCGTCACCACAACAGCCGACACCAGTTGGCTGTTGGAGCAAGTTGCGTCGGAGCCGAACTTGGCGACGGCGCTCTTGAACGTGGCGCGTAATCAAGGCGCTTCGGGTGTCGATGGCTGTAGCGTCATCGAAGTGGTCCAAGCAGCTCCCAAACTGCTCCCACAACTGCGACGTCATCTGCTTGACGGATCGTACCAACCTGGCGACATTCGACGAGTTTGGATTCCCAAACCGGGCGGGGGTCAAAGGGGACTGGGCATTCCGAACGTGATCGATCGATGGGTACAGCAGGCCGTACTCCAGGTTCTGGACTCGATCTACGAACCGACCTTTCACGGGAGCAGCCACGGCTTTCGATCGGCTCGGGGCGGGCACACGGCTATCGCCGAAGCGAAGACATATGTGGAAGCCGGATACGGAGTCGTAGTGGACATCGATCTGTCAAAGTTCTTTGACAGAGTTCACCATCAGCGATTACTGGACCGATTGAGTCACAGGATCGCCGACCGCCGTATCATCGACCTCATACGTCGCATGCTCAAGGCGAGAGTTGTGTTACCGGACGGCATGCGAGTCGCAACCGAAGAGGGAACGCCGCAAGACGGTCCTCTCTCGCCGCTCTTGTCGAACATCGTCTTGGATGAGTTCGATTGGGAGCTGCAACGCAGAGGATTGCGATTTGTCCGCTATGCGGACGACTGCAACATCTTTGTGCGCAGCGAGCGTGCCGGTCAACGGGCAATGAGCTCTGTCCGTAACTTCATCGAGCAGCGTTTACGACTGCTTGTGAATGAGGAGAAGAGTAAAGTTGCCCGGCCAGCAGAGGTGCACTTTCTTGGCTTTCGGCTGTGCGAGAGTCGAGTAGGGCAAGTCGAGATCCACATCTCGGCCCGTACCAAGGAACGCATGGATGCCAAAACTCGGGAGCTTACGCCCCGTACTTGGGGTCAATCGTTCAGTGAGTGCGTGGCGGGGCTAAACCGTTATCTGAACGGATGGTTTGGCTATTTTCGGATTTGTACCGAAGAAGGAGCCACACTCTTCTGGCGTTTCGATGCCCACATCCGGCGACGGCTGCGGGCGATCATCGTTCATCAGAAGAAAAGACCCCGCTATCTCTGTCGTCACTTGATTCAACGCGGCTTTCGCAAGCAGACGGCGGCCCGCACCGCTTATCGGCGGTGTGGGTCGTGGCGACGCAGCAATCTACCCGGTCTCACGCAAGCGTACCGTAACGCTTGGTTTCACGAGCGTCTGGTGTCGCTGTGGTTCGAGTGGAAGCGTCTCCACGCTGACTTGCCGGTCTCGAAACAGCAACTGCTGTTTGACTGCTGAGATATTAGCCCAAAGAGCCGGATGTGTGGCCCACAAGTCCGGTTCTGTGAGAGGTGCGGCGGGGTAACCCGCCGCGCCTACTCGACAAGACCACGGCCGAGTCGCCTTCGGTGCAGGGGGCCGGTAGCCCAACGAGCTGTGCGGTCTGATGGTGTTGTACAACTGAACAACACAAGACCCAGATCAGCGTCCCTCGGGAAGTCTTCTACCCGTGGCATCCCTGGCACGGCCTTCAAGTCCAGTTGATCGAGGACATAACGCGTAACGGTCTCGACATTGTCCGTTGTCGCCTTGATCGGGACGAGTCGAAGCGATCTCTCGAACTTCCCCAGCGGATGCTCGATCGTTCCGATTGTTGCCGAATGCAGCTTTTGGAGTGTCCCTCGGTGGGGGCCAGCGATCTGCGATCGTTGCAGAAGTTGCTGGCTCTATTCCGACGCAACGAGGCGGGCGGCTGGACGGTTTTTCTACGGACAGGCTGTTCCGCTTCCTTAACATGCTAGGCTGCGACGTACGGATCACCGTCTCACGTCCACACGGTCAAACTCCCGGCCATGTGCAGGTAGTAGCCCCTTGATCTCATCTGACATCGGCCTTGTCGGTTCAAACTGGCCTGTGTGAATTGCGCTGACGCTTCTCACTTTGCCGGGGCCTCGTCGGCCAATGAGATGAAGCAGCCACAAGGGCGATCTATTTAGTCCTTATTCGTTGTACGTCTCTGGCGGAGCGTGTTCGAGTTCTACTTTTGGATTCTGCGCAATTATTTGCGGATCAGCTTGGTGCTCAGCGGACTGGTTAGACAACAATGTGAAGAAGGCGTGTGGGTCACGTGTTAAAAGTGGATTAGCGGCGAGCTGGCGACTCAGGGCTGGTGTAACATTCTCTACGATAAGTCGGCTCTTGCCATTGACCGTTGCTTTGACCAGCAGGACGTCACCAAACCGCACGACAACCTCCTCGTACGGTTCCAATGATCCGATGAGGTCATGTGCGGCTGTAGCACGAGTGCTGAAAACATTTGCCGCATGGGTGTCCACGTGCTGAAGTCGCAGAGACTCTTTCATCTCTGCATAGGCGTCACCTAGTTCCTGCTCAATTTGTGGTTTCTTTTGCTGGAACCACATTCGCCAATCCCAGGAACCGAATACCGTCATCGGATCATGTTCAGGAACCGCCTCGAAGCCAAACTCCTCTAGAAACGCGCCTGCCGCGTATTGGATACGCTCGATCTGCTGGAATTCGAAGTCCGGCTGCGCATCAGCGATGTAGATATGCAACTCAACTTCACCTGAGCGCCGGTCGACGAGAATCTCCTGGCGACCATGGTCATTTATGTTCAGCGTGACAGAGTTGTCGTGCAGTTGGAAAATCGAAATAATTGCGTTCGGAACTGGGACGCCTCGTCCTGAACGAATCTCAAATGGTGTGCCGTCGCCCCAGCTGGGTTTTATCAGCACCGTTGTGTTCGTGATTTCGAGCAGAGCCAATCGGTGGCCGCCAACAACCAAAACTTCTCCAGGAAAAAGACGGGCTCCAGTGTCCATGTCGATGCACCTACAGTTGGAGTTGGATCGCCATTGAGGCAGCAGCGGATTAAGTGCAACTTGTGCCGGCCAGTTAATGAGTGCTCTAGAAATCGTCCGTCGATCTTAGCACACGCACCAACGTTGAACAGCTAACGGAATCCTAGGGCTGGACTCATTATCGTCATCACGGCGGCGAATTATGCCGCTGAGCAGCCGCGGGGAGGGGCCTGGAGCTTCTATTCGCTGCGAATGACCCATTGTCAGATGACTGACAGGCGGATTCGGATGGCCGCCTGACTTCCATCAGTTGATTCGCTGAGGCAGGGATGCATTCAGCGTTTCTCGCTCTGTGAGTTGCGTCAGCAGGGGCTGCTACCTTCGCCGGTGCAATCCAGGCGTTCGACTGGGCTACGCCCTATCAGGACGTGTATCGTCATCGATGCGTCCGGACCCGTTAGGAACCGCAGTATCCAGAACAGATAACCGCAAACCGCGATTCGCGTAAGACTAAGGCCGACTGCTACAATTACTACGATTATCGGCAACGAAAAAACTTATGACTTGGCCGTGGCGAAAAGGGGGATAACTAGATGGCCGCTGAAGAAACTGCAAACTCGACCTTGAATGCTTCCAGCGAGCTGACGGGCAATCACAGGTCGGGGCCTTCGATCGACGCAAACAGCGTTAGCGACCGCGTAGCGTCAGTTGACCATTTAGGTTTTGGTCCGTATGTACTGGCGCTAGCAAAATTCCTTAAGAGCCCTGGAACTATGCCGCCGCTAACTGTATCTATTGAAGGCGCATGGGGCAGCGGTAAGTCGTCCTTCATGGAGCAATTGGCTGAACAGCTTGAGGCCGACGGGACTCCGCTACGAGGCAAGAAACCTTCGAACAGCAGACCAGTGATCGTTCGATTCAATGCATGGCTCCACGACAAGGACGAGGAACTGTGGGCCTCGTTTGCACTGGCGTTTACTGGTACGGTCCGCCGTCAAAGCTCGTTTGTCACTCGCTGCACGGCACCTATCCGATTATTCATTCAGCGGTTCAACTGGGCAGAAGGATGGTTTGATGCCCTGTTTGCGCTTTGCCTTTGGACAGCGCTTGTTCTTCTGGCAATTTCGCTTCCGACGCTCGTGTTCTACCACGGCACACCATGGGCGGAAAACCTTTCGAACCAATTGGCGATGTTGGGTTCAGAAAAGGGAGGCGACAGCAAGACGGTCGACGGTCAAGGTGAACCGAATGGCGGCGGGATTGTTGCGAGCGGGCGCCAACGGCCGAGAGGGGCATCGGCGCTCACAACCCTCGTCTTTGGAACGGGCAGCGCTGCTTCGGTTGCCATTTCTCTATTGATCTGGTTTCAGGCCAGGAAACTCGTTGGCAATCCTCTTGAAATTAAACTGCGCGAACATGTGAACAAGCCCAACTACGAGGGACGACTGTCCTTCATTGACAACCTTCAAGCGGATTTCAGGAAGGTCGTAAACGCATATGTGTACCGTCAAAATCGAATATACGTGTTCATCGACGACCTCGATCGGTGTGCAGTGCCGAAGGCAGCCGAATTGATGGGCGCGATCAATTTGCTGATAAGTGACGACGAACGGCTCATCTTCATTATTGGAATGGATCGCAAGACGGTTGCAGCTGGTATAGCAGTCAAGTACGAAAGCCTACTTCCCTACCTGTCTCCGAATCTGTCGGATTCGGCGTCGGCGAGCACTATCGTGCGACGCGATCTGGATTTCGGGTACGCCTTTCTTGAAAAATTCATCCAGCTTCCTTTTGCGGTGCCGGCCGCCGGTCAAACCCAGTTAAAGTCATTCCTTAAGAGCATATCGCGCGGAAGCGTGGTTGCCGACGCTCCAGGCGGGCGCTTCGAGAATATCTGGCGCCGGTTGGCATCCTATGTTTCGACGTCAGGCCAAAGGAAGAAAACGCCAGCAGAGTTTGAGGGCGGGCAGAATACGCGCCGAGACGTGGCCATTGGCTCGCGTGAATCCAACTCAACAGCAACCAATGAACAGCAGATCCATCGCGACGCGTTCATCCTTTTGCTTGAAGGCGACGATTCGCTGATTGCCGACGTTGCCCTAATGGCAGCTCCCGCGCTGGATGCAAATCCACGCCGCCTCAAGCAGTTCGTTAATCTATTCCGTCTGAAGTTTTACATTGCTGTGCAGACCGGACTGCTCGATTCCATTGACGGAAGGAGAAAGTTGACGCCGCAACAATTGGGCAAGCTCACGGCGGTGTTTCTGCGATGGCCCGGCTTCGCGAATGCCTGGCTTGTAAACCCTAGCCTTCTTGCCCGCCTTGATGCTATTGCGAATTCCGACGAAGTAACTCCCAACATTCGGCCCCAGGAACAGTATTGGAGCGAACAGGCCGAGTTGATGAATCTGATCCGCTACGGATGTGTGAAGGATGGGCAATTCGCCGGTGAGCCGGACAGGTCCGTTTTTGGCCTAAGCGAAGTGCAATGTGAGGAGCTTCTTCAGGTGTCGCCAGCCCGCCCCGAGCCGTCGAACACGCAGTCGAACGTGGGCGGGCGGCGGGAACGTGAGGGAAATGATCTTGAGACTGCTCAAATCAAGCGTGAAGCACGGGCACAGATGGATAGCTTCGCGGTCGAGTATGAGAAAGTGCGGAAGACTCAGGCGCCGGGCGACAGGCGAACCGCCGAAATGGATGCTATTGTGCTCCGCATTCGGAGCGCTGCGCTAAAGGCTGCTATTGAGTTCGACGAAATAGTCGGCTGGTTTCAAGGCAGTGATGGTCAGCGAATTGTCGCTCTTGCGTGTCTTCAAGCGGCGCCGTCGCCCGAAGGCCTGCCGCTGCTGCTGACTGCGATCGGAGATCCTCGAAGCCCGTTTGAACAGTACCACGCGATGATAGCGACGGATCTGGTAAAAACGCAGTTGAATGAAGATTCGATCCGCAGACTTTTGGGGACACTTGAGTCGCAGCTGCCTGTCCTTGAAAAGTCAAACGATTCCAGTCGGTTAAGGCTTTTGCGCGGCTTGCTTGATTTCTTTGGCTCGCAAGGACGGGAAGCAATCGCGAATAGGATCTCGACGACGAGAGAACACGAAGTTCCCGACCGCGGAGGCTCATTCGGATCTGGCCAGGGCACCTAGCAATAATCTCGCCTAAGATTTGGTTCAGTCTATGGTGCGGAAAACAGCAGGATCAGGGCTCCGAGTGCCTCCTGATAGAGGGCGTCTTAGACCTCGGTGCCCTGGCGTTACTGCAATTGCTGGTGCGATCCCGATTCTCGGTTGTTTTGTAAACGCTGGAATGAGCGCCGCTGGTCTCGGAGGCGATCCCATTGCCCATAATCACTGCCCAAACCATCGCTCAACCTGTTGAGCGATGAAAATCGCATTTCAATACCGGAACTTCAGTCGATCACGGATGAAAAGAAGTTTGATGTGATGGCCCCGATTAGTACTTACGTGCCGCGATCAATCAATTTGACACCGGAATCACTTCTCCGGAACAACAGCGCCTACCACCTGAATCTGAACGAATACAGGATGCAGGAACAACGAGGACAGTGAGGTTAGAGAGACCAGGTCTTGCTCACAGATAATGGTGGGTAGATTTCGACGACTTTCAGGGGGGCAATCGTGGGAGGGCGCCGTCGGGACCGCGAACGGATCGTTCCTGCCAGTAATCCGCTGCTAGTAGTAATCATCCCCACCGCAAGACCATCAAATATGCAGCTGGCCACATTCCTAGCTTGACGACTTTTAAGTCCATTCAGCTTGAGCGCAAGTGGTTGATCGACGTAACGATTTTGCTGTGCCAATACGGTACCCCGTGTCGCCCCGCAAGGAATGCGGGGCGTTGTCATTTGGTAGAATTCGGGATGCAACAAAAGGCCAGGACGCAATGGACGAGATTTGTCAGTTGCTCCAAGAGTCGATTGACGCTTCCGGGTGCAAATCGCGAGCATCGAAGGCGATTGCCCAAAAGTAAGAGCAAATTGATGCCACCTACCGCTATCTGGATCGGTAGCGTCCGTCAAGAAGCTATGTAAGCCGGGTTTTGGTAAAGGGGAGCATCCGCGACAAGGGGTCGCGGGAGTTCCTTGTAGCCCCAAACCCAAGGAGTGCTGACGTGGCGAAGATTCTGGCGATCGACCTGGGCAAGTTCAAGAGCGTAGCATGCCTGCTTAACTCGGCTGACGGCGAGTTCTTCTATCGGACGGTAGCGACAACTCCCGCTGCTATTCGAGAATTGCTTTTGGAGGTGACACCAGACCGCCTCGTGATCGAGATCGGAGCCCAAGCGGGATGGATCGCCGACCTCAGTGAGTCGCTGAAAATTGAGTTGCAAGTAGCCAATCCGCACCACGAAGCGTGGCGTTGGAAGAACGTACGGCGCAAGACTGATCGAGACGACGCGCTACGACTGGCGCAAATGTCGGAGATGGGCAGTCTTCCTACTGTGCATATGCCAGGGAAGGCGACCCGCCAGTGGCGGAACATGATTACGTACCGGCATGCGCTAGTGACGCGGCGGACCGCTATCAAGAATAGCATTCGGTCGATACTCGACCAGCAAGGTATTACCTGGCCGTCGGGTCGCGCCGGCTGGACGAAGAAGACGCTTGAAAAGCTGGACACGTACACGTCAACGGTCAATCAGGCAGGTACCATCGAATTGTGGCGGATGCAGTTGTCCCTGGAGCAGAGGGCACTCCAGGAGGTCGAACAGCTCGTCGACCTGGTCGAAGCTAAGCTCGACGAAGTTGCCGCCGCTGATGAGCGGGTTCGTCAATTGCGAACCATTCCGGGTGTGGGTCCACGGTTAGGGTAGCTGGTCGTGGCAATCGTCGACGACCCCCACCGCTTTCGAACCGCAAAGCAATTGGGCGCCTACGCAGGCCTAGTTCCCAAGCAGTACGAATCAGGAACGATGTCACGCCAAGGACGGATCACGTGTCGAGGAAATTCGCTTCTGAGAGCGGTGCTTGTAGAGGTCGGCTGGATGATGCGCCGCTACAACACTTGGTTCGAAGAGATCTTCGACCGGGTTTGCCGTGGGGCGAAGACCCGGAAGAAAATCGCAGTAGTGGCTGTGGCGCGTCGAATCCTAATCTGTTGTTGGGCAATGCTCCGCGATCAGACCGATTGGCGACGTCCCGGGCGGGCGTGAGAGTGGCTGGTCCGAGGAATCCCAGAACTGTCGAAAATCCATCGAGTCCAGCATGATTGGTCAGTGTCATCCCGGTGCGCATGTGGAACTCCGAGTTCCGACGTCAAGAATGGGAGGCGCTGCATAGCTGAATAGGCCCGCGAAGCGGACTATATATCGCGAGAGCTTGAATAGGAGCTTGGAACCACTCATCTGGAGCATTTGACATACCCGGCTTCATAGGAGTTGCGCACAATTGATTTTGGGTAGTGCCTGGAACTGGGTTGGTTCTCGTTGGTTTTAGTGTGCCTTTATTCCCCTTAGGGGGAATAAAAAGTTCGCCAGTTTACGCGATCGCTACTTCATCCGTGGGCTGCTTCCCTTCGCGGAGTCGGTCCATGTCGAGGTAGATGCGCTTGCCCCAACGCGTGCCGGCAATGTGGCGCAACCCGATACTGTTCTAGTTCGGTGTAGCGCGCTCTTGCCGTGGCGCGGGGAATGGCAAAGATTGCATTAACGAGGGCGCATCTGTCGGCTCTGGCAAATCTGGAAGATTTGGCGGGTCTGCGGGCACGATTGGCGGAGCCTGTGGCTCGGGCGGGTAGATGGCCCGCCCATTCGACTGCGGTGGCGTGGCAGCGACATGAAGAATAGCGCCACGTATCGCTTCCAATTCCAACCGCATTATCTGCAATTCGTTGCTGTCGTTTGACGTTGCGCCCGTAATCAGTATTCCAACTGCACCTGCGACAAGCCACATTTGCTGATTGAAATTATTCGCATTCTCCCTTGCGGCTGCTGTATTGCGTGCACCAGACCATTTGTCACGATAATGCAATACCATCTGAAACCCCAGATTCACCAAGAACGCAATCGCGAGTCCTACCAACAGACAGGCCCCAACGATGTCGCGTACAGTCGGTACCAGCCGAATTGTCTTCTGCTCAAAAACTGCTTTCGGGGTGTCGATTGTGATTTGACCAACTCGCGATTTTCCATCCTCTGTTCGGTACATGAAGCTCTTGACTTGCTTCTCAACAACCCAAGATGGCCATTCGTACGATATCTCTTTCGTGGCTGGCCACTGGTAGAATGCGAAGAAGGCCGCGCATCCCGCGAGAAGTAGCGAAACGATCCCTATCACTAAACGACTCATTCACTGCCTCGCTTTGAAATTATTTGCGTGGCGCACGCCGGCGATTTTCGAAATGGTCTCCTCGAATCGTCACGCCCTCTTTCCGCGCGTAGTCCGTAAGGTACGCGCCGCCCTTTTCAACCAAATACCCGATTTCGACTGTCCCCGTAAACTTGTCATCTGACCAGAGGGGCATATGGATCGACAATGGAAAATCGTTCACCTTCTTAGGCGGCACGTGGACCCCGGGTCTCATGTAGAATGAGTATTGGTTACCGTCACCGGACCATGTGGATTTGGTAAACACGACCTCGTTGCGCGTGTTGTCATCACCTGCCATGTATTCTTTCGGCTTTGGATGCTTTGCCTCAATGCGCTTCAGCGTTGCGCGGTCGTAAATATCGAAGGTCACTTCGGAAATGATTGCGGGATCGGATGAAGAGTGATTCTTGACCGTCAGGGCAGGCCTTCCGTTCTCGACGCGAAAGCCGACTATTAATAGGCGCACTTCCTCCGAGTTTTTTCTGTCGTCCTTGTCGTCGTCTCGATCACATCGCCCAACGAGAAAGGTGAGGGCGAACGCAGCGACGGCGCACCCGCCGCCAACAAGCCACCGTCCATTTTCGGTCAGTGCCATTTGGAATTCGTTCCAGGAAGTGTATTTTGATGGGCGTGCGAGGTAGTGTAATACTCCTTATCTATCTGAGAAATGGCGGTTTGTATGGGAGCATTATTTTGGATTTTAGCCTGTTATAGGCTGGTTACGGCTGAGCCGGACCGCACGTACTCTTCGGACAGGGCATTCCAAAATCAGAAGCGTACTACGGCCTTGGGCTTTTATCCGGGGATCGAAAATGTAGTGGTCCTGCCGCCTCGGACACAATGCCCGTTGCACGACTTTGGCAGCGTTCCCGTGCAAAGCAGCCAGTCCGAATAGCCATCGGACCTCCAGGCTGCGGATGCCCATCTCCAGCCCCGCCGCCCATCTTCGGGGTTGATTTTCACTGCCCGGAGATGGGGGGACATGGCCCAATGATTTCGCCGGACCCCGCCGACTATGCGCCGACACTGTCCTGATCGTCGCGTTCGGCCTTGTTTGACACGACATTCCCCATTTATGAGGTAGCAGCGTTTGGACAAGACTGAACTACTACCGACTGGAAGCCGGTAGGTTGAAGGAGAATCGTGAACTACGGACTAGAAGTCCTTCGCTCACGATTTGGTAATGCGGAAATTGCCGCCACCGTCGTCTGGCTCGGTGCCGTCCTGCTGGCGGATGTATTCTTGGATCACCCCGTCCGTGACGTTGCCGCTGGATGCCACGGAGTAGCCGCGGGCCCACAAATGCCGCCCCCGGAACGCCTTTTGCAGGTGCCGGAACTCCATCAGCAACTTTCGGGAGCTTTTGCCCTTGATGTACTGCATAATCTTGCTTGGTGACAGATTCGGCGGACAAGACAGCAGCACATGCACATGGTCGGGAGACACCGATCTTTCGATGATCTCAATCTCGTTGCTTCGACAAACCTCGCGCACCAACTCGGGGAGCCGAATTCCCACCGCGTCGACCAGAACCGGCTTCCGATACTTTGTGATCCACACAAAATGGTACTTCAGGTCAAATCGACTGTGCGAGCCAGTGCGGTACTTTTCCATCTCGCGATCATAACAAAAAGCGCGCGTGGTCGTGGGAATCGCCCGGTCGCTTTTCACTTAAGTGCCTACGGGACATCCATTAACTCTCCAGTGGCGCAGCTTCGGATTTGCATTACACAGCCCGATTAGCTATGACGTTGAAGATGTCCGGGCTTGGATGATGTGGTGTATCAAAAGGAGCTTAAGCGATGCCATTGACGGAAGCCGAATGGAGCGATAAGCGGAAATCGCTATTTCCCGGTATCGATTTTGGAAATGCAGTGACCGCGCAAGCAGCACTGACAGCCAAGACTTATGAAGTGATCTTGAATGGGGGTGGAGCAAAGTACTACGTCAAGGGGAATGCCTTGGGACAGATTCTTGAATGTTACTTTACCGGGTCTAAATCCAAAGAGTCATATCCTGTCGATGTATCTGCAACCCAAGGAGATGAGACTGCACGGTACGTAGGCCACGGATACGGATTCCTATTGATAGACTACTTGCAGCTTTCGACTATCTCATTCTTTGAACTAATTCATCATTGAGCTGTTTTTGTTGGCGAAATGTCGACTGGTCTCGATCGTTGGTCAGGGACAAGATGCACCTTAGTCGGAGACGCGCAAGAGGGCATGGCTGTGCCGGCAAGGCCTATTTGCACGGCTTGCAATACCTAAATGTCGTTCGATGCGTCCGAGGAGGGAACATGTTCCGTGCCAGGTCGGCGCTCGTGGTCATATCTTGATGTCGAGGTTGGAGCGGCCCGAATCCACTTTCACGGTGAAACAATTCTAAGCACCGCTTAGGGAAGACGTCTGCAACGAAGTTGCACCGCAGGTTGCATTTTCAGGCAGTCAACTCACTCAGGGGTTGTGCCTCGGCAGGCAGGGATTTTTCACCGTGAAAATCAGTCGGACGACTGTCCAGCATTGGGGCAGCGCCGTCCTAATAGCGGGCATTTTTCACCGTGAAAATATCATGCTGACTGGCCGCGGCAAGCGAGCCAGGCGTCAATGCCGCGGCTCGTCGGTGAGCCGGGAACGAATGGCCGAGGGGTCAAGATGGCAACCGAGTATGGCGACGACCTGAACGGTGTCGGTGAGTATCCGGTAGTAGACGGCAAAAGGGAAGCGGTGCGTAATTGCACGGCGGACCATGCCGAAATCTTGTTGGTAGCTTGCCGGAAACTGCTCGATGGCGTCGAGCGTGCGTGCCACGTGCGAATAAAATGAGTCACCGAGGCCCGGCACCTGGCGATCGTACCAGCTCACCGCGTGAGCGATGTCGGCCTCGGCACAGTCGAGTAAGGTAAGCGGAAGTCTCATTCCTTCGGCGGCTTTGCCGCTCTGATATCCGCCCACGGGCGGCTTGGCATCTGGCCAAGGTCGGCCAGCGTCATGCGGCGTTCCACCTCGGCGCGTTGTTCAGGCGTTGTGGCGGGTGCCCGTTTAGCGGCAATCACACTGTCCCAGAGTTCCTGAGCGAGCAGGATGCGCTCGGCCGGCGAAAGCTGCGTATAGTCGATGTCCTTATGCGAAACCGTCATGGGTGCCTCCGTTCACACTCTCCTTGAAGATTGCCGCAAGTCATGCCGAATGTAAATCGAAATCCGCAGTGGATGCCGGTCAACATGTCATCCGCCCCTCGATTCCTCAGCTACTTTCTCGAATAGCATACACGTATCATGCAGTCCGGGGATGAAAGACGAGCGGTAGACCTTGCGGTTGCTCGACGCCCCGTGGGTGAATCGGATGATGTCGGTGCAAGCTTGTGTAAGCCCGGCGGCAAACGCCAGCCGCTTGGTATGGAAGGTGAGGGGGACGAATCCTTCCTGGCGGTCGCAGTAATCGCCCATCAAGATGGCGAGCTTGCCGTTTAGTTTCAGGGCCTTTTCACAGTTGCGTATGAACTGGCCGTAGCGGCGCAGGAAATCGGAAAGCGTCGGAGCCCGCGATAAGTCGCGTGAATCGTCGGCATACAGCTTCATTCTCCAGTAGGCCGGGTGGGCCCAAATGAAGTTGAAGGTCTCAGCGGGCGCGAAGCCTCCAGGATTGCAAGCGTCGTGTCCGTCATGAATGTCCGCAGACATGCACGGGATCTTCAACTCCTCGCACACGTCGCGGCAGGTGCCGGAACCGGCCATCGGGTCGCAGACCAGCCCCGGCCGGAAGTACAGCAACAAGTCTTTGATAAGATTGCCGCCGCAGTTGCCCGGATAGCTGCGATCACCGTATTCGCCAGCCCGATGATTATGGTAGAGGCTCGTGAGGTGCGGGACGGGACTCGCGTTGATCGGAGCTAGCGGCAGCTTGGTGTAGACCGGCGTTGGCCGATTGTTCATTCGATTGGAAACGAAACCACTGACGCGAGCCGCGTAGAAGGGATTAATGATGGTCCGGTTCATTGGCCGTCTCCTTCTTCCGGAGAAGCCAACAGCTCGGCCTCCAATTCGGCGAATTCGGACTCGTCTGCGGTGAACGTAATGTACGGGTAGTCCCAAATCTTTCCGTTCGTGACGGGATAGACGCGAAGGTCGAGGCCGGTGTCCGTTCGGACAAGGGCAACATTGAATCGGTGATCGATTTCCACGTAGATCGTATCGTCTTGCTCGGTAATCTGCTCGATGTTGAATCGTGTCATTTGTCTCTCCTATTCGTCGGATGGATTAGAGCCGAAGAGGTCTTCGGCCACGGTCTCGATCAGTTGCCAAGTGATGCCAAACTCGCAATCATGAACGCGTTGGCACTGTCGCAAGACTTGCCATGCCTGATCCGGATTGAGATCGGAGCGGACTTCCTGCACGTCATCAATGCTCCAGACGATCGCAATTTGGCGGCGCTCTTCTAGCAATTGGTCGAAGTCCAGGGAGGCTCGGTCGTGGCGGGCCGACATTGTTCCCGCCTTGAAGGCAGCTTTGAGCGCCGCAGCAAGACTGCGGACGGTGACGATGTGAAAATTCATTGCTTTCGAGTCGCGCGGATCGAGCGTCGGCACATCAAGCTGTTTGCGAGCGATGTGAGCTAGTAATTGTTTGGTTGTACGCATGACCGCCTCCTATGCCTTCGTCTCGGCGTGGAAATGTTCTTCGGCGATTTCCAGCAAATGCCGAAAATCACGCTCCTTGTCGCGGCACCAGTGCATGGCATCGGCCAGCAGATCGGTGAGGTTCGTATCCACGTCCGCGTCTTCGTCGTAGTCGTCGAGCGCTTTGGCACAGCGTTCGACGCGCCGGGCGTTGCCAGTGCCAAAGAGGTCGTGTGCGATCTGCTCCAGCGTGTCCCAAATGGCTTGGGCATTGCAGTCATGATGCTGCTGGAACTTTTCCAGCACCTGCCAGGCCTGTTCGTCGCATAGATCGGGCCGGCGTGCCTTTACGTCATCAATCGACCAAATCAGGGCAATCTTTCGCTCGTCGGCGAGCAGTTCGTGGAGGTCGACGTCATGTTCGCGAACGTCGTTGAAATCAACGAGGTCGTCGATATCGACGCTTGCCGGCAATTGCGCCGTTGCGCCGAAGGCATCGATGAGTAGGTCTTTGAGATTCAAGGTCAACTTGGTCATGGCGGATTCCTTTCCGGTCAGATGTGGTCGAAGGTGAGGCGAGTCGCGGCGAATTCGCGTTCGAGTTCCTCGTACGTGTTGTCGAATTCAGGGTCGATACCCTCGGAGATGTTTGCAAGCAGGGCAACAAGCTCGGGGATCGGCAGGTGCTCGGTAGGGTTGGATGTCATTGTCATAGTCTGATTCCTTTCCTAGTTGAGTTACAGAACCGGAGCGGGCGCTTCCCTGCGCCCGCCCGGTCGATGGTTAGTCCTTCTTTTCCGAGGCCACTCGGAGAACGAGCCGGCCGTCGAGCGGAACCCCTTCGAGTTGGACATTGAAGCCCTTGCCGTCGGCATGCGCCCACGCACTGCCGTAGCGAGTCCAGAATGATTTCTGGCGACCCTCGATTTCGCGGACGTGATAGACAGCGTGGCTCGGGGCCTTGCCCGTCTTCGCCTGTTCGCTGGTGTTGTTGTCTGACATAAAGATCTCCTTCGCATTTCTAGTTACCGGCCACGCCCATCGCGGCCTTGCAGGCACCACCAACGAAGCGTGTTAGCCGGAGCATCTGTGCGATCCTGCACGCGGAAAATTCGGGAGGGGCCCGTCTGCACAAACGCAGTGCGGAAGATGGGAGGCAGCCCGTATTTTCTGCTTGCGGGACCGGCGACGCTTCGTAAGTGCCAGACAAGAAGGCCGTGATGTGGACGGGTTAACGAAAGAGCGAGGAGCTTCTGCTTGACGACACACACAACTGTGCCAAGGCGAGACGAGCTGTGCCAATGATAGACAGTCAGCGTTCGCGAAAGATTTTTGCGAAGAAATATCTGGACTGATGCGTATAGTTCTTCATGTTGCGGATCATGCAGAGCCGAAGCTTGAACCACGCGAGAAGTTACTTCTCGACGGCCGACTATTATTCGGAAGGACGAGAAACCATCGGCCGCTGGCGCGGTGACGGCGCGCGTCTGCTGGGCCTGGAAGGCACCATCGAACAACCGGACTGGGAAGCTCTCTGCGACAATCGCCACCCGGCCAGCGGCGAGACCTTGACCGTGCGGCGCAAGGACGATCGCACCATCGGCTATGACTTCAACTTCCACGTACCTAAAAGTGTGTCGTTGCTTTTCGCCCGGACGCACGATGAACGGATCGTCGAAGCGTTTCGCGATTCGATGGACGAGACCATGCAGGACGTCGAGCAGGACATGGCCACCCGCGTGCGTAAGGGCGGCAGGGACGACAATCGTCCCACACATAATATGGTGTGGGGCGAATATATCCATCTGACATCACGCCCCGTGGATGGCGTTCCAGACCCGTTGCTGCACGGACATTGCTACGTCTTTAACACGACCTTCGATTCGCAGGAGAATCGTTGGAAGGCCGGACAGTTCCGTGAAATCAAACGTGATGCGCCGTATTTCGAGGCGTTGTTCCATTCGCGGTTCGCACATCGGCTGCACGAACTGGGCTTGCCGATCGAACGAACCAAGACCGGTTGGGAATTGGCCGGCATCGACCGCGACCTGGTAGACAAGTTCTCGCGGCGGACGCAGCAGATCGAGGATTTGGCCAGGGAAAAAGGAATCATCGATCCGGAACTCAAAGCGGAACTGGGTGGCAGGACGCGTGAGCATAAACAAAAGGATCTCAAATTCGAGGAGCTGCAGCGCGTCTGGAACGAGCGGATGACGGGCTCGGAACGGGCGGCGCTCGACAAGCTGGCGGGCAAGCTCGGCGGCGACGCGGAGCCGGCCGATCCGACAGCGCCCCTGCGCGCGGTCGATTACGCCACCGAGCATGTCTTTACCCGCAAGAGCGTGGTGCCGGAGCGACATCTCTTGGCCACCGCCTTGAAACGTTCGGTGGGCCAAGCGACCGTGGCGGAAGTTAAAGAGGAGGCAGCCGGCCGAGACTTCATCACGGGTGACCGCAAAGGCCGACGGATGGTGACGACCCCTCACGTATTGGCCGAAGAACAGCGGATCATTGATTTTGCCCGGGACGGACGAGGGACCTGTGCGCCGTTCGTACGCGATTTTCAGGACTTCCAAAACACAGAACTCAGCGCCGAGCAGCAAGCGGCCGTCAAACATATTCTTGCATCGCGCGACCGGCTCGTCGCTTTGCGCGGCGCTGCCGGTGTCGGTAAGACGCGCCTCATGTCGGAGACTGCCCGCGCCATCGAGGAAAACGGTACGCAGGTATTCGCCTTCGCGCCGTCGACCGATGCCAGCCGCATCGTGCTGCGCAACGATGGCTTCACCAACGCCGAGACGGTGGCCACATTGCTTGTCAATGAAAAGCTGCAGGAGCAATGCGCCGGACAGCTCATCTGGATCGACGAGGCCGGGCTGATGGATTCCCGCACGACCGCCGAGGTCTTGGCGCTCGCCGATCGCCTGGATGCAAGAGTCCTGCTTTCGGGCGATCGGTATCAGCATGGTTCCGTCGCTCGCGGCGACGTGCTGCGGATGCTGGAAACCGAAGCCGGGATCATCCCGGCCGAGGTTAATCGCATCCAGCGGCAAGAGCGATTGGAATATCGCGAGGCGATCCAGGCTTTGAGCGAGCATCGTATGCTCGAAGGCTACGAACGGCTCGATCGCCTTGGATGGATCGAGGAGCTTCCCTATAGCGAGCGTTATCAAAAGATTGCCGCCGATTACCTTGAAGCAGTCCAGGACGATAAAACGGCTCTCGTGGTTTGTCCGACGCACCTGGAAGGCGCCCGTGTGACGCGCCGGATTCGCGAGGGCTCGCGCGAATCCGGAAAACTCTCGTCGGAAGAGCGAACATTCGTGCGGTTAGAAAACGCGCATCTGACCGAGGCCGAACGAGGTGATCGAATCAACTACGCGCCGGGCGACGTTCTGGTCTTCCATCAGAACGCCAAGGGATTTCGGCGCGGTGAGCGGCTGGTGGTCGAAGCGGACGCCGTGCTGCCGCTAGACCAGGCGGCCAGATTCCAGGTCTTCCGAACAACGCAATTGAATCTAGCCGAGGGAGATATCGTGCGCATTACGCACAATGGCCGTACCGCCGACGAACGGCACAGGTTAGAAAATGGTGCCGTATACCGCGTTCATCATTTCGATGAAGCCGGCAACGTTGTGCTGGACAATGGCTGGCTCGTCGGCAGCGAATATGGGCATCTGGCCCACGGCTACGTCAGCACGAGTCACGCCAGTCAAGGCAAGACGTTCGAACGTGTGTTCGTGGCGCAGGGACGCGTCAGTTTCGCGGCGTCTTCGAGCGAGCAGTTTTACGTCTCGACATCCCGCGGCACCGAGCAAGTTCGTATTTACACCGAGGATAAGGAAGAATTGCTCGATGCGGTCAGACGATCCGACGAACGGCTAACTGCTACCGAATTCGTCCATGACATTCCACAGCGGCAAATCGAGCGCTGGCGGGAGAATGAGCGTCCCGAACGAGAATCGGTGCGACAGCGCGAGCGGGAGCCCTACGTCTATGAAAGATGACCTCCTCGAAAAATATGCGACGGCAAAAACCAACGAACCCGAGGAACAGGACATCGTCGACCTGGGGCCCTTTGGGTTTCTGCGCGGCATTTATGACCGCGCTTTGATGCTCGAACTGCGCTTCAAGGATGGCCGGCGGTTCGCCCTGGGCTATGCCTGGCTGCATCAAGCGGAATTCGATGCCTCCCGGGGAATGAGCCTGTCCTTTGGCGGGCGCAAAGTGACGATTATCGGTCAGAATCTTAATGCAGAAATCAGGCCCAACATTCGACTCTTCGATGCAGTCCTTCGCCACCGCGTGCCCTGGATACAGGAGGCCAGCGCGCCGGCGGCCTTGCGGGCAGGTCGCGCCGCGCTAATCATCGAGAAGCTTGAAGTGTCAGGCGGCCAGTCTTCAAAGGGTCAGCTCGCCGTACCGATGTCGTAAGCTGAACTTTGCGAACGCCCAGCGCATACAGTTCCATGAAAACGGGTCGAGTGGGCGAGTTTTTTTGCGGATCTGATTCGACTCGTGTAAGTGGACGCTCGCCTCCATGTGGGGGATGGCAACCAGTCGACCTTCGGTCGATGGAAGAGCGTTCCGAAATAACCTGCGTAACATTGTAATACGGCCCGGCGTAAGTAAATTGGCATCGAAGTAGTCGCTATGGATGTCGTGTGCCGCGACCCCTGTGGACCGGCTGAACGTTGCTCCCTGCATTACGCGGTCGACAATCGCCAAAGGCACCGCAATCGCCTTGGACGGGATCGTGTCAATGTCGTCGCCGCGCGACACATCTCAATTGAGAGCGGCTAAAGCCAGAAGCCTTTATGTGGGCCAGGAAAGCGATTCGGCGATACGTGTTAGGGCCCAAAAAAGTGAGCGTGAATAAAAAACGTTGGCGACCACTCGCATATCTGCTGCTTATTCTTGCCGGCTGCGATTTCACCGAGGCGCCGGCTTCGCGACAGCTTACTCAACCACTGGACTCAACTGCTGCTGCGGCTAACACGCTGCCGCAATCTCAAACGGCCGATGTTCAGCCTTCGATCGCGGAAGAGTTTCGCAGTTGGTCCGACGATACCGGCAAGTTCCATTCCGAGGCGGTCTTTATCGAGCTGCGCGGGGATCTCGTCTTCGTCAAAAAACGGGACGGCGCTATTGTCGGCGTTCATATGTCGCGGCTATCCGCAGCCGATCAGCGTTACGTCGAAAGCCATGCCACGTCCCGCCACACGCTTATAGGTAAAGTGATTGGCGTTAGCGACGGCGATACCCTCACACTCATTTACGGAGACAAGAGGCAACATCGCATCCGGCTCTTGGGTATCGATGCTCCCGAAAATCATCAATCACATGGCGACATGTCTCGGCAAGAACTGAACTCCCGAACCTATGGTCGTGACGTCCTTGTAGAATGGAACGACACCGATACGTCGGAATTCGTGCTGGGCGACGTATTTGTTGCCCACGATTGGATCAATAAACGACTGGTTGATGGCGGCCACGCGTGGCACCTGCCAGGAGATTTCTCTTCCGTGCTCGCCGACTCGGAGGCCGGAGCGCGCGAGAAACGCGTAGGACTTTGGATTGCCAGCGATCCGATTCCGCCGTGGGATTTTCGAAAAAGAGAGGAAGCGGTAAAGGTCGCCAAACCAGCGTCCCCACCTCCTTCGTATCAAGCGCCTCCTGTACGGCCCACCGTCTCATCATCTCATCACGATGGCGGCTTCGATGTGCCGTCGTTTTCAAGTGGGGAAAGCGATCGTGTGCAGGTTCGCGGTTACTTCCGTAAAAACGGTACCTACGTCCACCCTCATACGCGTTCGCGACCTCATCGCTAGGCTCCTTAATTCGCCAAAGGGGCTGGATCCTTGATGATTGTATCCTTCCTGTCACATCGTACTCCCCGAACGTCCGCGAACTCGTCCGCACTAAGTTTTATGGCCGTGCGGCGGGACCACATGCCGCGTCATTCGCGACACTAGGAACTCGCCTCACGAGATTAATCCTTCAGACTGAAATCAATTCGCGCTGAGGCCGTGACTTCCTGGCCGTGGCATTCAATGGGCATCCGACGAAGCTCGAGGAGGAAACATCATGCGAGTAAACCGCTACCTTTTAAGTCTCTTTGTCACAATCCTGCTCGCCTTTCCGGCTGGGGCGGCCGAGTCGGCCGACAAGCTGGGGGCGACACTACGGAGCGATGGCACGACCACGTTTCGCGTTTGGGCGCCATTTGTCGATGCGGTAGCCGTCAAGATCAAGGGCGGCACGCCCCTCGCCATGACGAAGGAGGACGGGCATACAAGCGCAGACGACACGGTATGGAGGGTGACGGTCCCCGGCACTCATGCCGGCGACAGCTATCGATATGCCGTTCAATGCGACGGCACAATCAAGGAATTCAACGACCCCTACGCCCAGCAGTTGACGGGTTTCGCTCCGCCCGACGGCTTTGGTATCCCCGGCAACGACGACAAGCCACAATCGGTGATCGTCGATCAGGCTTTTGACTTTCCAGCATTCAACGTCCCTTCCTTCAACACCATCGTTATTTACGAGTTGCACATAGGCACCTTCAACAACGACTTTGCCGGCGCCATTGCCAAGCTCGACTATTTGCAGCAGCTCGGCATCAACGCCGTGGAGGTGATGCCAGTTACGCAGAACCCGCTCTTTTCGGACCACACACCCACCGACCATGATTGGGGTTACGACCCGGTACAACTTTTTGCGATCAAATCGAAATATGGAACACCCCACGATTTCAAGGAATTCGTAAAGCAATGCCACCTGCGACATATCGCTGTCATCGTCGACGTGGTCTACAACCACCTGGTAGGCAACAATCTGCTCAAGCGCTTCGGTGGCTTTTCGCTGGCCTCGATACCGAACGGCATTTATCTCTATGGCGGCGACCGCGTTGACACTGGCTTCGGGCCGCGTCCGGATTTCGGCCGCCCACAAGTGCGCCAGTACATTGCCGACAATGCATTGACATTGTTGCAAGACTATAACGTTGATGGCCTTCGCTTTGACGACACTCGCGATATCCGTACCTACGCCAAGGGAAATGGCCGGGAGAATAACGCCGAGGGCATCCAGCTGCTGCGCGAGATAAATGCGGCTTATCGCACCACCGCGCCTGAGAAGCTTTCGATCGCTGAAGATTTGCAGAGCTACGGCGAAATCGTCAACCGTACGGACGCCGATCCCACCGCGTTGGAATTCAATAGCCAGTGGGACGACACGTTGTTTTACAATGTTCGTCGGGCCATGGTTGCGGTCAATGACCAAGATCGGAATCTGCAAGACGTCACGCGTTCGCTGGAGCTGAAACTCAATAACGATGTCTTTAGCAGAGTGATTTATACTGAGAATCACGACAAGGTCGGCCATCCTGACGATTCGGACAAGCAGACCCGGCTGCCGGCGTTGATCGACGTCAATGACCCCGAAAGCGTCTTTGCCAAGCGACGTTCGACGCTCGCTGCCGGCATCTTGCTCACGGCCCCCGGCATACCCATGTTATTTCAGGGCCAGGAAATGCTCGACACGCGCGCTTTTGGGTTTAAGTCGCAGACGCCCGTAGATTTCGGCCGTGCGGAAAATCCGAAGTACCGCGGCATAGTGCAGCTTTATCGTGATCTCATCGCACTACGGCGCAACGTCGCCGGGAAGTCCCGCGGGCTTACCGGCCAGAACCTCAACGTGTTCCACGTTGACGACGGCAATAAGACGCTCGCTTATCACCGCTGGGAGAACGGCGATGCAGGCGATGACGTGGTCGTGGCGGCGAATTTATCGAACAATCGGCAGGCCGCATTGAATATCGGATTTCCCCGCGGTGGTTTGTGGCATGTCCGATTCAATAGCGGCGCGAAGGTTTATGATCCGAGCTTCGAGAACGGCGACAGCTTCGATACGCTTGCGAGCCCCGGCGGGAAGGATGGACTCGCTTTCAATGCTAATGTAGGTATTGGGCCCTATAGCATTGTCATCCTGTCTCAGTGATTCGGGATCTCCGCGAGGTGCGATCGCTTTTGGAATTCCGCGGCTGCGATATGCAACCCATGGACTAGCGTTCCTCCGCCATCGACAACCCGCGAATCCCAAAATACGCAGTCGCACGGCCGGATGCCGTACTCCGCCACAGACTGCCGTAGATTCAGGAGGCCAGCATTCCCGTTTCGCTGAGCGCCGGTCGAGCGGCCTTGGTAACCGAGGAGCTAGACATGTCGGGATGACCCTACATCAATTACCACTCACCACATGGTACGTTGCCGGTGGGTCCATTGCGGATCGCAAGCGTTGCCAATTGGATACACGGGAGCTCATGCTTCACAATAACCTGCTTTCCGTGATGTGCGGAGCGTCCGGCAAACAATCATGAGCGCGCGGCGATTGAGTCAACGTGTGTTCGCAGCCGCAGAGCAAGCAGGGACGATATGACTCCAACACTGACCAGCGCTCTCATAGACGGCTCGGGCAAATTCACGATGAATTCGCCCGTGTTATTCGACCATTGATGCCCGTCCATGTCGCCCAGGAAAAGCCGCGTGGCCCCCGCCGGCGCAATGATTTGCTGCACAAGCCCCAACGACGTCAGCCCGTCGCCAATATAAAATGGTTGCCGGAGTCCGGGCGAAAGAGTTAAGAAATCGCGTGCGGCCTGGCTGGCAAAATCAAGCGATGGTGGCGCCGAAAGTGAGTTGGGGGCACTGTTGTCCAGGAAGACACCGATCAGCGCATCGATTGGCGCTCGTAAATCGGCAATGCCATTTTCGGCGCCGGAATCCCGGCGCAAAATATCGTTAAGGTCCCCGTCTGGTCCATGCCCCGTCGGATCGTCGTCCCCATGCGATACAATGCCGCTGACCGAGAAGGTCAGAACATCGCCGCCAAAAATCATCAATCCGCTAACCGCTATGGGAGACTCCGCGGGTACGGTGTCAAATCCGTTGCCGCCCATCGTACCGTCGGGCGTCCCGGCCAGCCATGGATTCGCTTGACCGGGAACGATGATTGTAGTGGCAACACTTTGTGATGGCTGAACGGCCACTGCGATGACGGCGATGATCGGCATGATCGCCAGCCTCTTACGTCTTCCGATTCCAAAAAGCAAGATCAGCACGGACATGGCCGCCAGTACGAACGTCGCCGGTTCGGGAACGCTTGCAGTGCCGGTCATTTCCACTCGCAAACCGGTTGCCGAGCCGTCGAACGGCGGATTCGGCGTATTGGTGACCCAGAAATCAATCGTATTGATTCCCGGTAGGAAACCCTCGGAAATGCTAAAGGGTAGGTAGCCGGCGGCGAACTGATTTGTGTTTAAGGGCGGCGATGAATAGCCGCTACCGATCGGCACCCCGTTTAGGTCGATTTCGGCAACGTAGTTATCCGAACTCGTCATGCCCACAATCTGGGCCGTGGCCGGATCGAACCCGCTCAGGGTGAATGTCGTTCGGTACTCGTACTCGCCGTTTACGCCGTCGTTCAATGTCTGCTGGTTTGGCAAAATCCAAGTGGACAGATTGTCCTGCGGCTCGCCGCTGTAAAAAGAGAGAGGTTCCTTGCTGTAGTCGTCGAGCACGACAATCTGAGAGGTGCTTCCTTGCGGTGCCGATAGAAGCGAGTAGTGCGCGTCGCCGATCGTTCCATCGGGGAGTGGTTTTCCGTTATCGTCCACGCCGGTATTGAAAAGCGTGCTGATCGGCGCAGCTGCGGCCGACCCACCGTTAAATGCAAACGTCAGAACGATTGCGACGGCTGAACACGCGATCTTTGAATGGTAATATCGACGCGGATGCGAATCCGTAGCGCGCATGATAACCCCTTGTCATGGATGCCTGTGTATGAAGGTGACGACGCTTACGTGCGCGGGCCGCACATTGTCGCTGGATGCGCGCGAAGGGAACTGGTGTCCGCTTCGTTCGCCGCAATTGCCCGCAAGGTAGATATCGCAACCGGCACGAAACCCCGTGCGGCACGATCAAGAAGGCGGGCTTAGTTCATTAGCACCAAGTTTGGACGTTACCGGTCGGAAGGCGGACTGTAGAGTAAGCAAGCGTAAAAAAAGATAAAAGTCGTCTGAAAGGCGACAGCCGACAAGGTGTCAACCGACCGGATGACAAGGGCGGCCGTCGGCGAGTTCGTGTGACAAGGCCAGTACGCGCATGGCAAACTCCATGCGGTCATGCACAGAGGCGCGATTGAATATCCGCTGCACTTGCGTTTTAACCGTTCCTTCGCTGACGCCAAGGACCTGCGCGATCTGCAGGTTGCTGGCGCTTCGCAGCATCAGTCGCGTGATTTCGATCTGCCTTGGCGAAAGGCGCAGATGGCCGAAGATCATCCGCCAGCTTTCGCCAGCGAGAGGAAGCTCTGGCAAGAAATCGGCGTGATCGCCGAGCGCGCTGGCCGGATGCTTGGTCATGGCCGGGTTCCCGAAAAGTAAAGAGGGCGTCGAACCAAGGACGCCCACGGAACCCCCGGCAAGGGGCATGGGAAGCGCACCCTGGCCGACGCCCCTTTCGGGGCGCGGCACAAGGCACTGCTTTCCCAATAAACTTTGCCGGTTTTCCGTGGGGCAGCGTCTTGACGCTCGCGCGTCAATTCAAATTGTCACCATCGCATTGCGGCGACGGATTACGAGCCATTCTAGGTGATAAAGGCGTTCCTTCAAAGGTTGAGAAGCGAGCGCAGGGCGAGCACGGAATTTTACTGAACGAGCAAGAAAACAGCCGATTTCGGCCTGAGTTCCGCCCATTCTGCAGAATGAGCGCGATGCTCGACGCGACGCAGCGCAAAAGAAAAGCCGCAATCCGTGCGGCTTTGTGAAGCGTTTCCTGGCCGGTGCTATTGCAGCTTCGCCAAAGCCGCCAGTGCGTTTTGCGCTCGTTCTACAGAACCGAGGGAAGCAATGAACTTCTTCGCGTTCAATAGATCCTCGATGGAAATCGAGCCCGACTTCCCCTTGCCGCGGCCATTCCCGCCCATCGTTGCCTTGATGTTGCTCACCTGCGCCGATGAGACCTCGATTTTGGCGGCAGCCAAGTCGGCGATCACATCTTTCGGACGGGCGCCTGGACCGAGACGTTCAAACGTCTCCCTGATCTTGGCTGCTTTATTCACCTTCGTACGTGCCATGGTTCGTTTTCCCCCTGGTCAACGGTTAATAAAAACACAGTGCGTAAAGAATAGCTTAGATATCCTGAAACGCATACGACGCCCCTCGAAATGAGGGCCTATGTTACGTTGATAAGTTCCGGTAATGCGGCCACTACCGTTTGTGAATCGTGGCATGCTTCACAGGCGGCGTTGGTCTGACCATAAATCGTCAGAGGTGGTTGGCAATTCACCAGGCAGGATGCTTTTATCAAAAACTGTGTCGGCCGCGATCTCCTCGTCGTCGTAGTCAAAGCTCATGTTGCATTCATCGCAATGAATGACGTTGTAAAGATCGGTTCGAGTAAGTCCGATGGCGTCAGCCGGGATCTCAAGCTTCGCGTGGCAAAAGGGGCAAAGGATATAAAACATGAGGTTAAGTCTCCTACGATCTTTGAGCGATAAAGAGCCCGCTCGATGAGCGACCGGGCTCGACGCAATGGTTACGAATTGGGCTGCAGACCGTGCAGATAATCAACCGCTCGGCTGGCGTGCGACGCGGCCGAAAAGATTGCGCGTCGATCATCCTTAAACACTTTCAGCCAGTGCCCGATGTAAGCCGCGTGATCGTCCCGCACTTCGGGCGTGATCTGTAAATCGGCACAGAGAAACGCACTGCCGATCTCAGCGGTCAATTCTTCGACGGCGTAAGCTTCGTCGCCAAAACGTTTGTGGCCGAAATCGCGATTGAGTCGTGACGGATGCCGCGTGAAATGAACAAGCTCATGCAAGAGCGTGGCCGCCTGCGATTCGGCATCGCGGAAGGTTTCAAACGGCGGCATCTGGACGTAGTCGCCCGTGAGCGAGTAGTACGCCTGGTTTCCGCCGTAGCGAACATCCGCCTTGATGTTGGCGACAAATTGGTCAACCGCCGCGATACGTTCCAGCTTTTCCTTGGGCGGCTCGACGAGTTGGTAATAGTGTTTGGGCAAGCTCTCGCACTGATCCGCACAAAACACGGTGTAGGTCTTGAGAAACAGAATCTCCTCTTCGATCTGCTCGCCAGCGTCGTTCTCTTCCTTCTTTTTGAACGTCGAGGCGTAAACCACCTGCGAGCCATGCTCTCCCTTCTTCACGAAACCTCCAAGCTCCTGACATTGGCGATACGTGAGCCAAAATGGCGACACAAACCCGCTCGCCTCGGCCGTCATCCACAAAACGATCACGTTGATTCCCGAATAGGGTTGCCCGTTGAAGCGCAGTGGCCGCGAAATTCTCCCGGCCATGTGCTCGGCGGACCACGGCTTTCGCCAGGGCAGGGTCCCCTGCGAAAGCTGCTCAATGATGCAGTTGGTGATCGTGGTGTAAATGTCAGGACGTGCCGCCTTATCGGTGGTGGTAACCATGTGGAAAACTCCTCCCTTTGAAATGGAAAAAAAACCGGTGCATCAAAAGCACATGCTTTTGGGCAACGGGGGCGAAGGCCCAAAAACCAGGGGGAGCACGCTCAAGGACGGCGGCGAGGAGGGGCACCCGGTCTGCACAAGCAAGCGACCAGCGCCGCGCGGAAGATCGGGGAGGAGGCCGTGCCACCGCTCGGCCTGATCCTTGAACGTGCGGGGGAAATTCCCCGTCACAGCGCGAGCGCTTAAGAGATGCCTCCCGGCAGCGAAGCTGTCCACCAGAGGCTACTTAAAGCAGCCGACGCGCCCGCCGGGCGGAAGGGGGAGTCCCATAGGACCGTAGCGAAGCAGAGCGCGAGCACGCGTTGCCCTTTGGCAAGCTGGCACGCTCGACGACCACACGTAATCGCGAACGTTGAACGGCGATATTTTGTAAATGGGCGACGGCGAAGTTCAATGCGTGTAGTACCGTAAGAAATTCAGCGCGTACGTAGTCTCCTTCCGCTCATTGACGTAGGAGCTACAGCCATTTCCTGGGATCGCCGCCGTCTTGCTGTGTTGGCGGAAACTTTCCCCCGACCGGCGGCTGTTCGCGGAATAGGTCAGGTGTCGAATTGCCGTAATGTGCAAAATTGTTGCGGATTCTCTGTCCGCTTTTATGGTCTTGCGCATATGTAACATAGAGGGCAGCGCCAGACCCGGTCTTGGCTACCGGTGGTTAGCATCAAGAGACCGGCTCCAACATCCTGGACAGCCAGTGATTTACGCGAACAGCCGTAAATGCCGAAGCCGAGTTGAGGCTGCTGGCCCTCTTTCCAGCGGCTGAAACCTCTGCTCGGGTCCCTGTGTCGCGCCGTCGCTGCCGGTGGTTCCTTGAGGCATTCCACCGGGTAAGAGAAAATAATGGGGGGCGTTGTAAGGTTTCTGTTAGGGCAGTGTTTGTAAGATCGCGGTGCATTGACTTGGCAATTCACACAAAGTCTAATGCCGCGGTCGAACGGGCGCCTTACGGACTGATTAGTCCGATGCCCTGTCTGTTGTGATTCCATCGCGATGAACTACCGTGACACTTTAGCGACCTCAGGAGGCGGATGATGGGGCACGCTTGGTCGAAAATGGGGCGGCAAGGCAGGGCCAAGTCTGCACGTCGGGCGCGTGAGCGAGCGCGTGTTTCGGCGCAATTGTCTGTTGAGCCCTTGGAGTCTCGCTTGTTGTTAACTATGACACCGACTACCGTCGTCGGGCGAGACATTTTCTACAACAACAGCTACTACGACGGCAATGATGCGGCCGATGATGCGGCGATAGCGACGGACAAGCAGGCGCTACTTCCAGGTCAAACGGCGACGTTTGCCAACTACACAAGCTACAGCAAGGGCATCAACGGAATCATGGTGGATGTGGCCAACCTGGCCAATTCATCGTCCATCTCCGCGTCCGATTTTACGTTTTTTGTCGGCAACAATAGCGACCCCTCAACGTGGACACAGGGCCCCGCTCCCACCGATGTCGTCGTACGACCCGGCGCCGGTGTTAATGGATCGGATCGGATCGAGCTGACCTGGGGCGATGACGCCATTGCGAAGGAGTGGCTCCAGGTGACGGTACTGGCCGACGGCAACACCGGTTTGACCAGCCCCGACACGTTCTATTTCGGCAATGCGATCGGTGAGAGCGGCAACAGCGCCACCGACGCCACGGTGAACGCCACCGATAGCCTGGCTGCGCGTGGGCACGCGGCCGCCGGCCCTGTGTCGATCACCAACCAATGGGATTTTAACCGCGATGGTGTGGTCAACGCCGCGGATGTAACGGTTGCACAACAAAACGCCACGAGCGGCGCGACAGCATTGCAACTGATCAATGTCGCCGCGACAACGGTTCCTCCGAATGCGGACCTAGCGGTCACGGATGTGACGCCGCCGGTCGAGGGTTATTCGGGCCGATCCATTTCGGTCAGTTGGACGGTCGCCAACATTGGTACTAGTCCGACAACGGGAAGCTGGACCGACTCAGTCTATCTTGAGGTGGCGGGCAGCACGACTGACACGTTCTTGGGGCAATTGAGGCGGCCTGAGAACCTCTCGCCCGGAGCCAACTATACGCGGACGAACACCTATACGCTGCCGAACGGGATCAGTGGGCAATACGCCATCAAAGTGGTAACCAACTCCAATAACGGCACTGCCGAGGTTAATGCCGCCAACGACATTCTGGCCAGTTCGGCGTTTCCTCTCTACCTGTCTCCATACGCTGATCTGCAGGTTTCTTCGGTAACAGCGCCGCCAACTGCTACTGCCGGCCAAACCGCCACGTTCTCCTGGACCGTCGTCAACGCAGGTACAGGGGCTACTGACGTACCACAATGGACTGACAATCTCTATCTTTCCACAAGTCCCACGTCGTTGACCGGCGCAATATTGATTGGCAGCGCATCGAATCCGGACTATTTGGCATCGGGCGACACGTACAATCAGTCGCTGACGGTTACGGTGCCGAGTAACTTGACCGGTTCCTACTACGCCATCGTTGTCACGAATGCCAACCAAACGCAATATGAATACGTGTTTGGAAATAACGATACCGGAGCCAGCGTTGTACCGGTCAGCATCCAGGCGCCCGTGACGCCTGCCCAAGGCTTCTTACACGTCCAAAGCGTCTCCGTCTCTCCCGCACCCCCAAGCACAGTTTACGCCGGTTCGACGGTGAATGTTTCATGGACAGTAACGAACACCGGCAATGCCCCGATAACGCCCGGCGATGACGGTTATTGGGATGATGGTTTGGCCCTAAGTCCGACTCCTAACTGGGATGGCGTGGATGGATATTGGCTCGGAGGGCACCAAAACTCAGAGACACAACCCCTGCAGCCTGGAAATAGCTATACGTCGCAAAAAACGATTAGCATTCCTCAAGGAGTTACTCCCGGCACTTGGTACATAGTCGCGGTCCCCGACACTCACTACTGGACCGGTGGCACTGGCATTGGGGGAAGCACGACACCACGCGACCAGGGTTCGGCCGCGCTGAGTATTCAGATTCCGCCGTCTCCCGATCTACAGGTCTCTACGCAGCTGGTTACCGCGGACATCAAGACAGTCACGGCGGGCCAGCCGGTGAATGTGACGTGGACGGTCGTCAATGACGGATTCGCGGGAACATCCGCCGGCAGTTGGCAGGACGCCGTCTATTTGGTGTCAAATGGCTCGACGACGATATCAAGCGGCGCTCTCTTGCTGGGCACCGTTACGCACACTGGCGATCTCGATCCAACGGAGAGCTATACAACCACGACAGCGTTCAAAGTACCGGCTGGCGTGGCTCCGGGCAATTACAACATTCTAGTGTTCACCGATAGTTCCAACGTCGTCAAAGAATACTCGCCGACATACGATGCCGAGGCCAATAATGTCGGCCCCGCCTCAATAGGCACATCCGGAACGCTGCAGGTGCTCGCTGCTCCGCCGACATCACCCGATCTGCAAATCACCACTCTCACGGCTCCGACTACGGCACAGGCCGGACGGTCGATGAGCGTTAGTTGGGCGGTAAGCAATCAAGGGTCCGGCGCCACGCAGGGCAGTAGCTGGGCCGACACTGTTTACCTTTCCCCGACGCCGTCGACGCAATTGTCGAGCTCGGACATTTTGGTCGGCACGTTTGCTCACTCCGGAGCGTTGGGTGCGAACGCCAACTATACCAATACGCAGTCAGTAACGATCCCAACAAGCGTTAGTGGCTCGTATTATGTCGTCGTGTTCACTGACAGCAACAATGCGGTGCAGGAATCAGCTCCGGGTTACGACGCGGAAGCGAACAACATCTCGGTAGCATCGACAGCGACGTTGATCGCGGCCGCTACACCCCCACCGCCCCCGCCTCCACCACCGCCGGTTTCGGACCTAGATGTTACTTCGGTTGGGACTCCATCGTCGGCGACCGCTGGACAGTCTGTAAGTTTTTCTTGGACCGTACTCAACAACGGCCCGAATGCGACGACCGCGACTCAGTGGGCGGACCAAGTTGTGGTCTCGCAGGACGATAGCCTGGCGACAGCAGGCGACAACATCGTCGTCGGCTCGTTTACGCACTCGGGTGCTTTGGCAGTTGGTGCGAGCTACTCGAATAGTGCTTCCTTCGCTCTGCCCGACACATTCTCCGGCACGTACTACGTCTTCGTAACGACGAACGACGATAATGGAGTTTCGGAAGATCCAGGCGCCGTCAATACGGCGTCTGCCGCATTCAGCGTGACGCCGCTGCAGCCGGCCGATTTGCAAGTCGCGACGATTCAGGTCCCCTCCGGCGCAGAATCCGGCCAAAGCCCAACGGTCTCCTGGACGGTTACGAACACGGGCGCCGGCGCGACGCCAGCCGACGAGACGAACTGGACTGACACAGTCTACCTGGCAGCGCCCGGCGCGGCAGCCCCGGGAACGCTGGTTGGTTCGTTCATTCATCAAGGCGCCTTGCAGCCCGGCGATTCCTATAGCCAATCCGCGCAAATCTCGCTGGCGCCATTCGTTGCGGGCACGTATACGGTCATGGTTGTCACGGATACTGGCAATGCCGTGCTGGGTGATAGCGCAACCAACAATCACACAAGCATGAAGTCGTTTGTCGTTTCCCTCACGCCGCCGCCCGATTTGGCTGCCGGTGAAATCACGGCTCCCGGGACGGCCTTGGCCGGACAACCAATGACGATCGGTTGGCAGGTGACCAACATCGGCGCCGGAGCGACGCCGAACGCTGGTTGGAATGACTCGGTTTATCTGTCCCCCGATCAGTTTCTCGACCCAACTACAGCCGTCTACTTGGGAACGGTTTCACACACTGGGGCGCTCCCGGCCGGGGCCAGCTACACTGCTTCTCTGACGACGACATTGTCCGCGAATCTGAGTGGACCCTATTACGTATTCGTCGTCGCTGACAGCGGCAGGCAGGTTTTCGAGAACGGCGCCACAGCCAACGATACCGCGTTCTCCTCGACGGCGGTAACCGTCAGTTTCGCGCCCCAATCGGATCTTGTGCCAACCGCTATTACGGTTCCCGCGACGGGCCAGCCAGGGCAGCCTGCGTCGGCGCAGATTACTTGGACAGTCACCAACAACGGCGCCAATGCCGCGGTGGGCCAATGGTCTGACTCTGTGTACCTCTCGACCGATGGGGAGTTCGACGCCTCCAGCCTGTTGATCGCCACCGTGGTGCATACGGGCGACTTGGCGCCCGGGGCGTCCTATGTAGCTTCAACGAACGCGCCGCTCCCTGCCATAGCTCCGGGCAACTACCACTTGATCGTTCGCACGGACGTGCTGAACAACGTCCGCGAATCAGACGAAGACAATAATCAGCTCACGTCAACCGCTACAATCGGTATCGCGAATGTACCTGCCCTGCCCCTGGACACGCCTACAATCGGCACGATCGCCAGTGGTCAAAACGCCTATTACGCGATCGCTGTTCCGGCTGGTGAAAGCCTGACGATCTCGCTCAACAGCAACACGGCGAATTCTGCCCAGGTGTTGGTGCGATTTGGCGCCCTGCCAACTCCGCTCTTCTTCGACTCTGTATTAGGCGTTGAATCGAACAACCCGCAACAGCAGCAACTCTCCGTTCCGGCGACCCAGGCCGGAGTGTATTACGTGCTGGTGCAAGGAACCGGCGTCGCGGGAAGCGGCCAACAATACACCATCGAGGCCCACGCTGTAGGGTATGGCATCACCGGCGTTAGTCCCTCCTATGGCAGCACGGCCGGCAGCGCAACGGTCGTCATCACCGGCGCTCAGCTTAGCGGCCAAGATGAGGTTACTTTGCAAGGCCCGGGAGGAACTCGCGCTGCCAGCCAGCAATGGTGGATCAATTCGTCGACGATTTGGGCCACTTTCAATCTCGCCGGGTTGACTCCCGGCCAGTACGACGTGGTTTCAACTCAGGACGGTAGCGTCTCAACGCTCTCAGGCGCCTTCACGGTCAACCGCGGCTCCGCAGGCGCACTTCAAGTGCATGTTGTGCCGCCAGGCACCGTCCGTCCCGGCACCACGGGAACGGTAACTATCCAGTACACAAACGTCGGGAATACCGACATCCAGGCCCCGCTCTTGGAGGTGACTGCCACCAACGCGTTGCTGCAAGCTGTCGGCCAGTCTGGGTTCAGTAGCAATCCGGTCGAGGTACTGGGCATTAATAATACCGGGCCGGCCGGCATTCTGCCGCCAGGCGTGACTGGCCAAATTACGCTTGAGTACCAGGCGCCCAGCAGCCAGGGGAGTTTTCAGATCACAGCCACGCCGATCAGTCCCCCTCTGCCACAACTTCTTGCTTACGAGATTTTAGTCGATAGCAATCCGCAACCACCGATCGACTGGTCATTCCTGACAAGCGCTCGGCCTTCGACAATCACCGAGGCCGCCTGGACGGCGATCGTCAACAATTTCCTGGCCAACGTCGGCACTTCTTGGGCCAGCTACCAACTTGCGCTCGATTTGAACGCCACATACCTTAGTCAGCTTGGCGAAGCCACGGACGACGTCAATCAGCTCACCGCGTTCATCCTTGAGCAAGCGATGGGTGGCTTCACACCGCCAGTGCTTGCCACCAGCCAGGACCTGTCACTGCCAGGACCGGGATTGCAGCTTGGTGTGACGCGGCAATATCTTACCTCGATCGAAGACCGCTTTACGCTCGGCATGTTCGGCTATGGATGGTCGACTCAGTGGGACACATCGTTGGGCGTCGATAGCTCGGGCAACGTCACCATTCTGGCCGACGGGAACGTGCAATCGTTCACCAGGCAATCGAGCACCACTTTTGTCGCCCAGGCTGGGGACCCGAACACTCTCACTTTCGACCAAGGCCTGTACGTTCTCACCGCTCCGGATGGCACGACGAGCACTTACTCGTCCAGTGGCCAGCTCGTCAACGTCGACGACACCAATGGCAACACGATCACGGCCCTGTACACCGGAAACCTGCTCACCGAGTTAGTACATTCCGATGGCGACACGCTTTCCTTCACGTATAACGCCCAGGGACACGTTACAAAGGCCGTCGATTCGGCCGGCGACACCGCGACTTACACGTACGATTCGACCGGCGAGTACCTGATGTCGGTCACGACGCCGCAAGGCACAACGTCGTATACCTACAGCACGCCAATCCAGCTCGTTGTCCTCGGATCGGGCCCGGGCGGCAGCACCCCCGGCAGCTCCCTGGCATCGATTGCATTTCCGGACGGCACGCACGAGTACTTCACCTATGACGGTGAAGACCGGCTGTTTGCCACGTCCCAAGATGGCAATGCCAACGAGGTCACTTACACCTATGAACAGCCGGGGGAAGTTACCACGACCGATGCCGTGGGCGACGCCAGCCGCACGTTCTACGACGACCGCGGCCTGGTGGCCCGGACGCAGGACTCGCTGGGCAACATTACCAGCTACGCCTACGACCCAAGCACGCTGCTGGTCAGCCAAGTCACCGACCCGGCGAATCAGACGCAATCCTTCTTGTACGACAAGCTTGGCAACCTGTTGTCGAGCACCAACCAGCTCGGCAACACAACCCTATTCAGTTACGGCAATAATAGCCGGCTCACATCGATGACCGATGCCAACGGCAACCGGACGAGCTATTCGTACGATGCCGACGGCAACCTGCTTAGCACGACCTACGCCGATGCCTCGACTTCGACGAGCACGTTCGATCCGGAAGGGGACCCGCTCTCGTTTATCAATCAAGATGGCCAGGCGATCGCCTACACCTACAACAGCCGCGGCCAGCTTGCCACCGAATCGTTCCCCGATGGCTCGCAATATACCTACACCTACGACGCCTTCGGCGACCTGCTGACCGCCACCGACGCCACCGGCACGACTTCGTTCACCTACAATTCGGCCCACCAGTTGACCGAAGTGGACTACCCGGGCGGGTTGTTCCTCAAGTTCACGCTTGACGCTGGTGGCCGCCGCATCCAGATGGTCGATCAGACCGGCTTCACGACCAATTACAGCTACGACGCGGCTGGCCGCCTGGCGGGCCTGACCGATGGCGACGGCAATCCGATCGTCACCTACACGTACAACGCCGCCGACCAGCTCACATACAAGCTCAACGGCAACGGCACGTACACCACATACGACTACGATGCCGACGGCAACGTGCTGCACCTGGTCAATTACGCGCCCGATGGCTCAGTGAACAGCCGCTTCGACTACACCTACAACAATCTCGGCCTGGAAACGACGGAAGCCACGATCGACGGCACCTGGACCTATAGCTACGACTCGACCGGCCAGCTCATGCATGCTGTCTTTGCGTCAACGAACCCATCGATCGCCAACCAGGACCTGACCTACAACTACGACGCGGTAGGCAACCGCACGACAACAGTGACCAACGGCGTGACGATGGTCTACACGACCAACAACATGAACGAGTACACCAGCGTCGGCGGCGTGGCATACACATATGACAAGGATGGGAACCTGCTGTCCGACGGTTCGAATTCGTACAGTTACAACGCGCTCAATCAGTTGACCGGGATTGTCAACGCGCAAGGTGTGACGAGTTACACGTTCAATGCACTTGGCCAGCGAGTGGCATCTACATTCAATGGAGTTACGACGACATATCTCGTCGACCCATCAGGAACTCCGGATGTCGTCGCCGCATACGACCAACAAGGCTCCGCGACTTCGCGCTATATTTTCGGCGCCGGACTAACTAGCGAACTGACCCCCACGGGCACTCTCTACTTGGAGTACGACAACTCCGGATCAACTGTCGGGCTCACAGGTGGTCCCGGAGTACCGATTACAACGTATGCGTATTCACCCTTCGGAACCCAAATTGGAAGCGGAGGTGGGGTCAGCGCGTCCAATCCGTTTACCTTCCAAGGAGAATCGGGAATTACGACTGACGACTCTGGCCAATTAGAGACCGCAGTGGGAGGCTACAACGCGAGTCTTGGGGGATTTACGTCGAGTATGCCGGTGCCGACGACCACGGCTGGCAGCCAAGGCCCGGCCCCATCAATCTGGGAGCAAATGAGCTCTGTGCTGGGGACGTTAAAGAATGGCGTCGACGATGTGAATAAATTTGTAGATAGTCCATTCCTGGATGATTTATCGGACACGCTCGACAAGGCGCAGACGATTGCAGAGATCCCGCTCAAAGTCGACGAATTGGGGAATGACATTAACAGCGGCAATTACCTGCGGGCTGGGCTTGACGACGGAGCCTTTTTTAGTATTACGATCGGCCTCTTTACAGCGGAAGGCTATTTTGGACTCGCGGGCACCATTTTCGAAGCAGATAAGTGGATTTATGATCATCCGGATCAAATTACGTCTTGGGGCATCACAGCCCTCGACGTTTTGGATTACTTCGGATATGACGGCGTTCAGAATGCTTTGTTAGAGGCCGGTGACTATATAAATAGTCTGTCCGATTTTCTTGGTAGCCTATTCGGTGGCGACACAGGCGACGGAAACTGCGTCGTTCCGCGCGACCCCAATGAAAAGATCGGCCCAATCGGCACCGGCTTGTCGGCATTCGTCGTTGTCAACCAGGCCTTGCCCTATGAGATCGATTTCGAGAATCAACCGTCGGCCACTGCGCCTGCGCAGGTGGTGACTGTCACCGATCAACTTAGCAGTAGCCTCGATTGGCGCACTTTCCAGCTTGGCACGATTTCATTCGGCGCTTACACCGTGCAGGTTCCCGCCGGGCGGTCGTTTTATAGCACGGTACTACAACTCGGCCCGGCCCAGGATAATTTGGTCGTGGATATCGATGCCGGCATCGATCCGACAACGGGAATCGTGCATTGGACGTTTGCCACGATCGATCCCGCGACCAACCAGCATCCGGTCAGTCCGCTCGAAGGTTTTTTGCCCCCTGACGATCCGGCCGGTGACGGCGAAGGACGCCTGACCTACTCGGTTAAACCTTTAGCCGTTGACTCGTCGGGCACGGTGATCAGCAATCAGGCGACGATCACGTTCGACACGCAGCCGCCGATTGACACCAACACCGTCGCCAACACGCTCGACGCGACTCCTCCCACGAGCAGCGTGGTCCCGCTGCCGGCGACCAGTTCGCCGAGCTTCTTGGTCAGTTGGTCGGGCCAGGATGACGCGGGCGGATCGGGCCTGGCCGATTACGACGTCTATGTATCGATCAACGGCCAGCCCTATGCGATCTGGCAGCAGGCGACGACGCAGACCAGCGCCACCTTCACCGGCCAAGCCGGCCAAACCTATAGCTTCTACAGCGTCGCGCTCGACAATGCCGGCAACGTCGAAGCTACGCCGGCTGTGGCCGAGGCAACGACGACGATTCCCGCCGCCACGATCCTGGGCCGGTACGTTTTCTATAACGACAGCTACTACGACGGTAACGACCCCACGGCCAACGCCAGCGACGACGGCGCGATTGCCATAGACAAACAAGCCCTGCTGCCCGGCCAAACGGCCACCTTCGCAAACTACACAAGCTACTCGAAGGGCATCAATGGCATCATGATCGATGTCTCGAACCTGGAGAACGCCGACGCGCTGTCGGCCGCCGACTTCACGTTCAAATTGGGCAACAGCAACGATCCGTCGACCTGGACGACCGCACCCGCGCCAACAGCCGTGATCTTGCGCCAAGGGGCCGGTGCGAATGGTTCGGACCGGATCGAACTGGTCTGGGCCGACGGGGCGATCAAAGACGAGTGGCTGCAGGTGACCATGTTGGCCAATGCCAACACGGGCCTGGCTAGGCCGGACGTTTTCTATTTCGGGAATGCTGTCGGCGATAGTGGGAACAGCGCCACCGACGCGGCGGTGAATGCTGGCGACAGCCTGGGCGCGCGCAGCCACGCGGCGGCCGGTCCAGTGCCGATCACGGATCAATGGGATTACAATCGAGACGGTGCCGTGAACGGCGCAGACGTGACAATTGCGCAACAGAACGGCACGAGCGGCACGGCGGCATTGCAATTGATTTCGACGACGGCTGGAGCCTCCTCGGCGATCGTCGCGTTGCACGATGCGGCGTTGGCAGAAGCGGTCTTAGCTCCGGAAGAGCCTGTGCCTCCAGAAACACTAGTCGAGGCATCAGCGTCAACATTAGCGTTGACGGAAAGCGCCAGTCCAGTGCGCGTCTTGTTGCCGGCGGCTCCGAAGGCAATTTCGCTGTCGCCAGAACTCATTGCTGCAACTGCCGCTGCCAATCCGGTCGCGCCGCCCATTGGTCCCTCGGGCAATCAAGTTGTTTCAGGATCACCACTTGTGACCGGATCGGCAAGCCAGCCTGTGGCCGCAACGGTGAAACAGGCTGCCACCAGACCAACGGTTCGGCCGGAGTATACCGATGCTGCGCTCAACGAGCTAAACGACGAGATTTTGGCGCCGTCACAGAACTTCGATGGGCCTATCAAGAGAATTGGGATTTTTCTCTAAAATTGATTGACGCACCCCCGGACGGCAAGTAAAAGAGGGGTCATCGGACACCGCCCATATCTGGGTGGTCGTATTTTTGGGACTGCCAATGTAGATGGGCGACATGTCGCCAAGACAAGCTGCTGGGCACCGATAGGTATCTTGAGCCGCGCAGTCCCTCTTCCCGTCCTTCTTGGCTACTAAGCCCTCTTGGTGACATTAGTTGCCTGAGCGCGATGGGATGGCTTGTTCGCGAACGCCCCCGACCCGCTCTAAGCGGTGCCTTACCCGTATTGCCGACCGGTTGCCTCTCTGGGCATGGCGTTCGTCTGCGTGGCAACTCGTGACCTTTTCGATCAATCTTCCTCAAACTTTAGCTGGGCAACACGATGAAATCACTGATCTGGGGCATCTTTGCCGTTTTGCTGTTCTTTGCGTTCGATGTTCATGCAACTCCGATCGTGAACGTGGGCACCTACTCGGCGCCCCAGAATACTCTACAAACGATCTCGATTAACGTCAGCGACAGTGTCGCCGCGTCGCTCGAAGATATTGAGGGAATGACGTTCACGTTGCAGATCGCGTCCGGAACTGGCATAACACCGTCGATACACTCGATTGATCTCACGACGGGCACAATTTGGTCGGGAGATGTTTCGCCTGGGAACATCAGCGTTTCGGCTGGCGCCACGAGCCAGTTCGAATCGATCTCGCTCCTCACCGACAACGCGGGCGAATTCGTGGATCCCAATGGACTGCTTGCGACCGCCGTCGTCGATACGACCGGCGCCACCCCAGGGCCGTATCTGCTTTTCTTAGTCGGAACTAAGGACGCCGGCAGCGATAGCCAGCTTCTTAATGGCGTCGGCGATCCGGTATCCGCTACGTTCGCCAGCGGCACGCTCAATGTGCTCTCGGTTCCGGAGCCGGGTGGCATTGGGCTGATTTCGGGCGGTATCGCCGTGCTTCTTATTTTGCGGCGCAACAGACTACGTCGGTGAGCATTCTTAAGATTTCAGCCAACTTTCCTTCGGTGGATTGATCCAACCGTCAGCTATTGCTCGCTGGCCTTAGTGGCGTTGGACCAGGATCGCATCAAGCCATTTTTGACGGCCGAATATAGTAGAACGAAAGTTCTTAGGCGCAGTTGTTGTAATCACAATTGCGTTCGGTAGCAGTGGAAAGAGATTGAAGAATTTCGTCCAGCTAGTTTGTGCGGGATAACGACGAGCAAGCGATCACAACAACTGCAAGAATCCAGAGTTCGGCACTGATTCTGCCGAGGAGGCAAAAACACCAACGAGCGTTGGCTGCCGAATATTGTGAACGATCGTTTTGAATTGAGCCACTAGCCCTTAATCAAGCGAGCGCAGATGGTTTCTTGGGTTTCGCGGAGCCAGCCGTTCGAGGCGCAGGGTGAAGGCTTGGGCGCTTTCGCGGCCAGTCATGTTCGCTCGGGTTGTTGGTCTGAGCATGTCACTTTCTGCGGTTAGGGGCGACGACGGCGGATCGGAGCATCCGAATTCCGATTTCAGTTCGGGTGTGCCGACGACGGCTGCACGCCGCCGGTACGATCACGGCTTTAACACCGCAACGGCCGCCATAGTTGGTCAACCAGGCAGAAGAACACGTCGAGCCAACGGTTCCAGCCCAACAATCGGTACACGATCCGCCGCGAGGTGCGGACGATCTGGCACGGCAACCGGACGAAGGCGTTCACAAACGTCTTGAACTCCATCCGCAACACGGTGCGCTTCGCATCCCGATCTTGCTCACCGGCAGCGCCCGATCGCTCGCTCAGCGACAGTGCCAGCCAGGCTTTTAGGTTCCAGGCCAGGCTGGTCATCGCCATCCAGGCCCCGTTGCTCACCAGGTCGTCGACCGGTGCGTGGAGGGCTCGCACCCCACCCTTGAACTGCGCATGCAGGTTCTCCTGATGGCAGCGGTCGTTGGCCGAGAAGACGATTTCTGCCGGAGTGCTCTCTCGATCGTTGGTGATGTAGAAGAAGTAACGGTAGTCGTCGAACAGTTGTCCTTGCTCGTCGCGCACCCGCAAGTTCTTGCGCAGCGCGACCAGGCGGTACGCTTTTTTACAGGTCGTCGGGCGGTAATCAAACTCGGCCACCTCTTCGCTCTCCAGCCGAATGTTCTTGAATCCGCGCTCGTGGACGATTCGCTCCTTGATGTTCTCCGGCCGGGCGCGGGGCTGCGTTTTCACTTGGTACCGCACCGGTCGATCCAGTAGTTTCCAGGCGTTTTCCGGCAGATCGTCGGCCAGCGTTAGCAAGTTCCCCAGGCAATCGATGCCAAAGATGAAGCGCACTTGCTGGTCGTCGTCCCAGCGATCGAGGTGCTTGCTCTGCGTGAAGTCGGTGTCGCCCCGTAACAAGACGCGGCGAAAGCCGCCGTCGCAACAGACCGCCAGCGCACGATCGATCTCCTCGGCCACCCCCTCGTGGCTGGGACGATTCCCTGAACGGTTCACGATCGATAACACCTCGCCCGTGTTGGCCAGCGACACCACCAGCACGTGCCATCGCACAGCGCCTTGTAGGCCAGGTTCAACACGTGGTCGCTCTCGTGATACGGCAGGTGGATCTTTAACAGGTGCAAGCGGCGGTCGATCGCTTCGGCCAAACCGAGTTGGCGGACCAACAGCACGATCGTGCCCAGGCCGCCATAGCTCATGCCGCGCATCCGCTCGGCCAAGTCGAAGCAAATGTTGCCACTGGTCAGCACCGGCCGCGAGCAATCACCCACCTTCGACTTGTCCAACCGTCGCTCGATCCTTCGCTGGGCAGCCCGCAGTTGACGTTGTATCTTGGCCTTCACTCGAAATCCCTCCTTGGTGCGTGGGTTGATGGGTTTGATCAGTCATCAAACCTCACAAATCACCGAAGGATTTCGAGTTTTTTTTTGTGCCCGCCCAGAGCAACGCGCTCAGAGTACGCTTGATTAAGGACTAGCGATCATCAGGAATTGACCTACGTGGGTCAGGTGTGGTGATCATTAACAAATATATGAGGTAACCCGGCGATTTACCATTTCTTAAGAGTCTTTCGCTACAATAAATTCCATGGAAGCTGACAACTTAAACCCCGCAAGGCCATGGTATCTTACCCTTTTATCATTAGGGCTTCTGATATTCGGTGCATTATGCGGGCTTGCCCTAATTGTTCACCCCCAGCATAAACCTCAAGCTTACTTCCTTTCTGGCATCATAATAGTCAGCGCACTTATGATATTCCGGGGCGGCTCTTGGGGACCAAGGTTAGCTGTAGCTGCATTTATTTCCAACATTCATGCTTGGTGGTATGTAGCAATAGGCGTTCTGGTGTTTATTATCACTAGTCTTCCAGGAGCAAGAATCTATCTTTCTGCCAATCCGGTACAGGCTCAAAAAGATTATAGTCAGGTGCGCCCAATATTCTACTACGTACTTTGGGGTGTGATATTACTACTATTGTCGCCGGTGATTTACGTGGTTTGCGTATTAATATTAGGCAAACTCTCAGGCCACATTTAAGCCCGGCGGCGCAATCGCACGAGACGCCGCGGTTTGTGAGTCCTCGTTGAATTTCTTGGCCACCGATAGCAATTATTGGTGAGCTATTTCTGAATGGCTCACTCGCCCAGGTTGCGTCGCCGATGATAATTGCCCGCCGTCGGGGGTGGGGCGTGCCGCGGCGGTCGATTGCGTCACGTATCCGAGCTGCAGTTGGGCGGTCCAACAGTTCGGCAACACAGGTGTCTGCGGTCACAATCACGATTGTCTCACGCGTTACTAGCGACTTGGTTTTCCATGAACCATCGAGGGCAGCTAGATCGGTGTCGTATCGAGGGTTAACGAGTGACACCACTTCTTGCGATTGCGAGTCAGAGGGATGGTATTGAACTGTTCTGAAAGAAAAAGTGCCATTTAGGACGAACGGTTATAGTGCGACGCAATTGTACTCGAAGCGTTCGCAGCACATAAAGGGACTTATCAGCGGCCAGTGGAAACAGACCCGCTGCATGGCGCGATCGATTCTCCTTGACTGACCTGGGCAACTGTGGCACGGTTGCTAGAGGAAACCAGTTGAGGAGAGTTGGGGCATGGAGCATCGAATCTTCCACGTGCGCGTCTCGGATGGCAGGCGCGTGGTATTGCCGGCCGAGGCGTGCCGGGAATTGAAGATCGACATCGGCGACACGCTGATCGTCGACGTGGCCGACAAGAAAGTCGAACTGCATTCGTTCGATACGACGCTCGCTGAGTTCCGCGCGCTGTTGGCAACGAAAGTACCCAAGGGGACAAGCCTGGTCGAAGAGCTGCTCGCTGAACGGCGGGCTGAGGCAACGCGTGAGTGAGTTTGTCGCCGACGCGTCAGCCGTTCTGGCCTTTGCGCGTGGCGAGCCCGGCGAAAAACGCGTGGCCAAGGTGCGTGGCGATTGCCTGGTCGTGTCGCTGAACCTGCTGGAAGCGTTTTCCAAGCTCGTGCGGTACGAGATGCCGGCCGACCAGGTACAGGGTTTTTTGCGCGAAGCGTTTCCACGGGTGGAAGCGGTCGACCGGCGATTGGCGGAAACGGCCGCTGTACTCCATGCGACGACCAGGACGCTGGGCCTCTCGTATGCTGACTGCGTCTGCTTGGCCTTCGGAGCGGCGCGGGGGGCAACCATCCTGACGGCTGATCGGCGTTGGAAAGAGGTGCGGCTTGACGTAAGCGTGGAGTTGATTCGATGACTCTGGCTCAAGACGGTTTCCCGCACAGGTCACACGGCGCAACCAGCGCCGACAGGCATCTATATAGTGATAATCGGGCTGTCTATGCGGTATAATGGTCAGCAGGCGATTACAACAACCGAAAGAAAGCAGAACCCAGCGTTGATTCTGCCCACGCTTGTCGGCGAGGCGGGAGCCGCCGCCGGCTTCGCCTGGGAAGAATTCTTTCTCGGCCGGCTTCGCAACGGCTACACACGGCGCGCCTATTTGCATGCCGTGCGGCATTTCCTCCACTGGGCGGAACAATATCAGGTCGACTTGAATCGCATCACGCCCGGGCTGATGGGCCAGTATTTCGACGAACTGACGATCACGACTCCCAGTAAGAAAGTCTACCTATCGGGCATCCGAGCCTTCTTTGATGTGCTGGTGGAACGCCACGTCGTAGTTCTCAATCCTGCCCGTTCGGTGCGCACCGAACGCTTTTCGGCGATCGAAGGGCGCACCCCGGAGATCACCGTCGCCCAGGCTCGCAACCTAATGGCATCGATCAAGATCAAGTCGGTCGTCGACCTGCGAGACAGGGCGCTGATCGCCACCCTCATCTACACGGCCGCCCGTGCCGGCGCCGTGGCCAAGCTGCGCGCGAAGGATTTCGTGAATGAAGGGACGCAGTTCGTCTTGAAATTTTCGGAGAAAGGGGGCAAGGCCCGGACGATTCCGGTCCGTGCCGACTTGCAGGCATTTTTACAGGAGTATATTCATGTTGCGCAAGCGGAAACCGGGCCGAGCGACTTGCCGCTGTTCCGTACCGTCGATGGACGCAAGCCGGAACTCTCAACACGAGCGATGAACGGCGTCGATATTTGTCGGATGGTCAAGCGACGGCTCCAGGCCGCCGGATTGCCGACAATCATTTCGCCGCACTCGTTCCGTGCCTGCGCGGCGACGGATTTGCTCCTCCAAGGCGTGGCGCTAGAAGATGTCCAATACTTATTGGGGCACTCCGATAGCCGCGTGACGAAACTATATGATCGCAGGCAAAAGCAGGTAACTCGCAACATCGTGGAGAGGATTTCGGTGTAGCCACTTCGTTAACGCGTTCGCCCTCGCTTGGCTTGCGCGGCAAGGAGTAGCTGGCTTGGCACGTGGCGGCGGAGCTGCTCCGCTTGTTCGTGATCGCCCCACTGCAGGAAGCCGGCCGTGGCCGGGTATTTTCCTGTCTGACAGCCCACAGTCTGGCTGATCGCTTGATCGAGTGAAGCCGGCAGATCGCGAAAGCGGCCGCCGTAGGGCGCGGTAGCTTCCCAAATCTCTTGAAAGCATCCTGCCCGAAAGGTGCGACTGGGCACGGCTCCGCATTCATTGAGAACTTGGCGCGTCGCCTCGTTCGTGGCCTGAACGAAGCAGAGCAAATCGACCGTGCGTCCCTGATGCCATTGGCGCAAACGCTGATACACTGGTTCGTAAAATGTGGCCGCCATGCTGGCCAGGCAGGGATCGATCGGTGTCTTCTTCACGGTGAACGGTCGCGCTCCTTTCCCTGCCGGCTTAGCAGAACCACCCGAGAAGTACAGTATTTTCCTCGACCGTTACACTTCGCTCCGCCGGGAATCTCGATGACTGTCAGGGATGGATCCGATCCAATGTCGGTTGACGTGCTGCGGCATGCTTGGGCGCTCTTGGCGGCAGCCGAATTGGGGGTATGGCCCGGGCACGACGAGCGGATGAGCCCGCAGGAATTGCAAGATCGCAACGCACTGTCGATCGTGCTGCTCGATATTCTGCCACGTGCAGCGTGGGAATCGCTCCCGGCTGTCATGCAACGCTGGGCCGAGGAGTTTTCCGCGGGCGTGGTAACAGTCGCAGAGCTACGCGCGAGCGCGCGAAGTGTCTTGAAGCAGGGCCGCACGGCAACTCGATCCCCGGCGGAAATGGTTGGTGCTCCCTTTGCAGTTCCAGGCGAGAACACGAGCTTTAATGAAGGCGATGCTGAACGGCTGTATGCCTATGGGCTGTCGCTGTGGTTCGAGCAATTGGAAAATAGCCCCCGCTGGCGGCAGCTTCCCAATGCGATCCCAGGTGAAGCGGCCGCGGAGATCGACGATGTGTTCGTCGAATTGCAGGCGCTTCCGGAGAACCATCCGGCGGCGGTCGGCGCCGAGGACGATACGAGCGAGCGACAGCTCGCCCGCGATGCACGGAGCGGGAGGTATCCGACGGTGAGCATTTCCGCTATGGTTTCGCGCACCCTGGAAACGTGCCTGGTGATTGGAGCGCCGGGCAGTGGCAAGTCAACATTGATCCAATGGCTGACCCGCGCCGTCCGACGGGGAGAGTGTGCCGACTTCGACTGGGCGGTGACGATCAAGCTGAGCGCCTATGCCGCAGTGCTCACAGAACGCGCCAAGCTTTCGCTGCTGGAATTCTTCTTTCACAATCTCGGCGTTGAGATCAAGGATTGGCGACCAGCGGTGTTTTGGCTGCGCCGCCTGGCGATGCAGCAGGGGCGGATACTTTTGCTTTTGGATGGATGGGACGAGGTGCCGCTGGCACAGCGGGCGACGGTTCGCGATCGCATCAAAGCCGAGGCGGCGAACTTTGTCACGATCATTACCTCGCGGCCAGCCGGGCTCCCGCGCGAAGTTCAGGACCGCGGCCGGATCGATTTCTATACCATTGCCGGTCTAGCGGACCGTGCGCGCGAAGATCTGGTCCGCAAAACACTCCACAATCTCGGCCGTGCGGACTTGACCGAAATTGTATCGAAGCGGATCGCCACCGATGCGGATTTGCAGACAATGGCAGCAAATCCGTTTCTGTTGGGGTTGTTGGTGCGTGTGCTCGCGCGCGAAGGGGACATTCGCGCCGCGCACTCACTGGCCGGACTCTATCGGCAAATCACCGCTTGGATTCGAGAACAATACGAGCGAGATCGCGGCCGAGAAGATCCACTAGTGAGTGAACATATCACGGGCCTGCGACGCCTGGCCTATCAACTGCTCTTCGCCGGCCGGCCGCGTTACTTGTTTGGCAGCGATGAACTGGCGGAGAGTCTGGCGCCGCGCTCGACCGCAGCGGTCCTGCGCAGCCGGTTCGTGAATCGCATCGATCCGGTTTACGACGAGCACGCCTTCCTGCATGCCACGTTCACGGAGTATTTTGCGGCGTGCCATGCCAGCAAGTTATCTGGTGATGAATTCGTGAACTTCTTGGATCGTGCATTTGCGTCAGCCAGCCGGCTGATCGTGCTGGAGTTTCTGGCCGGGATAGGTGGAGAGGCCGAAGAGCAATGCCAGACTCTGGCTGTGAAGTGGATCGAAGCCCAAGATCGGTTCCAACGGGTGCTGTTAAAGGTGGCCCGGCTAGCTACGGCAGGCCGCTGGAAGGGAAGCGAGCCGTTGGGACACTTCTTACGAGATTCTTTATGGCGCGTCATTGAAGAGAATCGCGACATGGCGCTCGTGGAAGGCGCGGTGCGTGCCTACGCCGAACTGGACCCCATCGACCTATCGCGACGGGCACTGCGGGCGCGACAGCTCGATAATTGGGCCGTGAATTGTCTGCTTGAGTCGGTGCCGGCGCCGATTGCCCGGGAGCAGGGGCTCGATGCCCTGTTGACGGGCGCCTGGGCGGACGTAGCCGGTTTCGCCGTGCGCGGCGGCGCTAGCGCAGAAGAATGTCAGGAAATCCGTCGTATCGTCGCCGATCCAGAGGTCGCAGAGGAGGAACGTCGGCACGCGATTATGCGGGCCGGAGCGGCGCGAGACAGCGATGCGGTCGACCTCCTCAAAACGATTGTCGAAAACCCGTCGGTGGCGATCGAGCTGCGCGAGCAAGCCATCGATAGCCTGGGTGCCGTTGGCGATCGGCCATCCGTCAACGCGCTCGTGGATTATGTCATCGGTCTGCGACAAGTGCCCGATCGATGCGCCCGGATGGCGGCGCATGTCCTGCGCCACTGCGAGGCCTCGCAGCGGGCCCTCGATCCGAGAGGCCGCGATCGGCTGTTGCGACGTCTGGCCGTTCTGCCGGCCGATCACGCGCGGGTGGAATTCCTCCTCACGGCGCTCGAAGGTTTTCCGATTCGAGATGGCGGACGGTTGATCGGTCGCATTGCACAAGACGCTGCGGCCCCGGCGAGCACCAGAGCCTTGGCGGTTCGTGTGCTGACAAGTGTGGCGAACCGACAATTGCTCGAACGGATTGTGGCCGAAATCGCGACAGAGCAATCGAACGAGGTTGCGGACATGCTCTTGCAACTGGCCGTCCAACGTTCGCTACGGGTGCCGCTGGCCTGGCTCAATCAGAAGACGCTCGCCAGTCGCGATCGAACGCGAAGAACCGATCTGCTGGGAATCTACTTGCGCTTGCTGCCACAGGCCTCGGCGCGGGAGCTACGTGACGCCAGCGAGTTTTTGCACAAGCTGGTCAAGCGAGCCCTCGATGATCGGTCACCAAGTGCTTGCGAGATGGCGCAGGTGTTGACACGCGCGCTCAGCATGGTCGAAGGAGCGAAGGAACAATTCTTGGCACCGGCGACGCTCATGCTGGCCCGGGACCAGTTGGCAACGTTTGCCGACGCGCCACAGTCTTTGCCGGCCGAGCAAGTGCAGCTTGCGGTGGCGCTAGTAAGGTTCGCGAATGATACAGCAGCGCGACATGCGGCGACGCGCGCTCTGAATACGGCTCTCGACGACGAGGCTTGGCTGGCCGACGCTGATCCGCGTGCGAGAGAACGTATTGCCCAGGCACTGGCCAATACGCTGGTGGAAATCGCGCCCGCAGAGCTATTGCCGTTTCCTCGGGAATGTGAAGTGGTGGAAGGGGCGTTGCGTACAAAGGCGGTACGCTCGGGTTGGCTGGTCTTTGCTGACCGTATTGTCGACGCCGAGGGACAAGAAGTTGCGCGGCTGCCGGGCGTTAATGCTGCACAGCCGGCGCCGCCCCCCGCTCCTGAGATCGCGGACGTGATCAATGAACTTCCGGAAAGGTCACGGCAGATATTGCGCTGCTATTGGTCGATTGTCCATGAGGGTGGCCTGTGCCATCGGGGCGACACCCACAAGAAAATCTACGACACGGCCAAAGCGTGCTGGAACGGCGAGCGCGGCGAGAGCTGGTCCAGAATCGTCGAGAACTGCCTGCCGGGAGAATTTCCTCAGTGGGAAAGCTGGCGAAAAATCCTCAGCCGAATCGAACGGCAATTCAAGGACCGGACCGAGCTAGCCGCCTTGCTTCGCCGGATCGGTCTCTATCGGCGGGAACCAAAACACCCACGGCCGTAAGCTGCTGCCATTACGCGACGCCTTTGGGACACCAAACTTTTTTTGTGCGTCCCAATCGTAGCGTTGCTATTTCTGACAGCGATTCGACGTTCGTCGACCGTTCCTTGATTGCGGTGTCCGTGACATAGCGCCCTTATTGTTCATTGGCGTTGGGACACGAGGTGTCCCAACCGCGCGCAGCGTTGTCCCAAGGCCCCCAAGGGTAGAGCGTGACCTGATTCGGTCACCGAGCCCGAGAGGAGCCTTGTCGTGGTTCAGCCATTCAACAACCAAGCAGCGGCTGGCAGTGTCTATCCCGAATTGGCCCGCCATCAGCGGGACGAACCGTGGTTTGGGCGGGACCTGGTCGCCGAGCTGCAGGCTTGGGCCGAGCGGTACATTGTCGAGTTTAAACTCGACATCCCCGAGATCGTCCTCTGTATCGAACAACTGCCGCGAACTCGCTACGCGCAGTTTCGCAATGGGCACAACAAGTTTGGTCTGCGGGGCGAGATTGCCTTCAATACGCTCTACCTCGACGGCAGCCGCTCGCGCTGGGAAGTGCTGGGCACGCTGTTGCACGAACTGTTGCACGGTTGGCAACAGGCGCACGGAACGCCCGGCAAGCGGAATTTTCATAACAGCGAGTTTCGCGCCAAGGCGGCTGAGCTGGGCCTGGATATCGATCGGCGCGGTGTAACCGCGCACCAGGCTCACAGCCGTTTTAAAGAGCTACTTCTGCGGCACGGCGTTGACGTGCCGATCGACGAGGTGCAGCCGGTGACTGTTGCTTCTCGCAGCACGGCCAAGCTCAAGAAGTGGACCTGCGGCTGCGTCAATATTCGCGCGGCCGTGGAAATCAACCTGCGCTGCCTGAATTGCGGCGGCCAACTCGTTCGCGATGACACGCCCGGTCAGGCTCGGCGCGCTCCTCGCTCGCGACAGCACCGTTAATGACCTTTGGCTTCTTAACAACACCCCTTTTTTCGTAGCGGAGAGTTTTATGGACGGCTTCTTCTCGACCATTCGGTTCTTCTTCGGTTGCGGCACGTTGTTGGTTCTGGCGCTCGTGGTACTGGCGCACCTACCCAAAAGTCCGCTACGCGCCGCGCTCGTGCAATTCTGCGGTTGGGCAACCGCGCTCTTGTGCGGTGCTCTGATTGTTTCACCAGTGGACCCGATCCCGGATGTGTTTTTCCCCATCGGCTTCATCGACGACATCGTGGCGGTGATCGTCGGGTTTAAAGCCGCCAAGGCCGCCTGGAAAGCCGGCAAGGAAAAGGCCGCCTTCGAGGAGGAAGAGGCGGCCGCGGCGGAGCGGCGGGCGGCATGAGGCCACCCGTTCGCCCGTCGTTTTGTCACCACCATTTTTCAGGAACACCTCTCATGGTTTACGAAGCCATTCAATATGTGCCGATCGACTCGATCGACTGCCAGCCGCAGGTTCGCACGACCTTCGCCGAGCAGTTGCTCGTCGGGCTAGCGCGCAGCATCCAGGAAGTCGGCTTGCAACAACCCCTCCGTGTCCGCGCGGTCGACGACCGGTTCGTGGTTGTCGACGGCGAGCGCCGTTTGCAGGCGGCCCGGATGATCAAGCTGGCCGAAGTGCCGGTCATCGTGGAAGAAAAGCCGCTCTGCATCGGTGAAGTCATCCATCGTCAATTGGTGGCCAACCTCCAGCGAGCTGGCCTGACTCCGGGCGAACGGGCGCGGGCGATCAAGCGGTTGATGAATGAAACCGGATGGCCGGCTACTGAGGCCGCCGGCAAGTGCGGTATCTCCAGTGCCACGGTAACTCGCCTGCTGGCGATTCTGGAGTTGCCCGAACCTGTGCAAGCACGGATCGATGCCGGCGAAATTCCGGAAAGTGCCGGTTACCTGCTTAAGCAGGTCGAGGATCCAGAAAAGCGCGCCGCGCTCGTCGCACAAATGGCCAGCGGCCAGCTCACGCGCGATGCGCTCGCGACCGAGGTCAAAACCGAGCGTCCGACAAAGTCTGCCAAGCCTAACCCGGGCCTGAACCGCGCTACGGCCCTCTTGGCCGGTGGTGATTCGGTGACCGTCGTCGGTACTGAACTGACGCTCGATCGCATGGTCGAGGCGCTCTCCGCCGTTCTGGCGCGAATTCGTAAGTTGCGGTCGCGCGGGATTGCGGATGTGGCTATGGCCTGCCGCCTGTTGCGTGAAGAGGCCAAGGCCGAAACCAAAGCCGTGCCGCTGGTGGCCGAGGAGGTGTCGTGATGGACGAGAACCAGATGCTTCTCAGCTGCCTGGCCACGCTTGGCGTATTGTGGCTCGCCGTGCGCCGGCGGCAGCCCCGCAAAGGGAACCTGGACGCTCCCTTGTTTCGCTGGACAAAAAAAGATCCCTTCACCGTTCGCGATCTGATCAACGGTGGGGTCTGCATCGTCGGGCGGGTGGGCTCCGGTAAGACCAGTTCGTCGGGGCGCCTTGTGGCGCAAGCCATTGTGAACTATCGCAATTCGGGCGGGCTGATTTGCGCCGCCAAACCGGGCGAGGATGTGGCTCTGTGGCGAAAAATCTTCGCCCAGGCCGGCCGCACCAAAGATCTCTTGGTGTTCGAGCCCGAAGGAAAGCTGCGCTTTAACTTCCTGGCCGAGGCATTGCGCCACGGCGGTCACACCCGTGAGATTACCAAGTGCATTACCACGATCGGCGAGACCTTGCGCTCGGCCGATCACCGCCGCGGTGAGAACTCCGATTTCTGGGAGCGCGAGCAGGAACGGATGATCTACAACGCCGTGGGGCCGGTGAAGCTGGCCACCGGCACGGTCAACGCTCCCCAGCTGCAGGAATTCATCGTTACCGCCGCCGAAAATCCGTCGCAACTGCAAGACCCAAGTTGGAAGAACAAGTTTCATTGCCAGTGCATGGAAGCGGCGTGCCAAGCCCGCAAATCCAAATTCGACACGCATGATTTTCAGCTCGCTAGTGATTACTGGTTCGGTGAAGTTCCCGCGATGTCCGATCGAACGCGCTCGTCGATTACCACGGGCGTGCTGGGCATCCTGCATACGTTCAATACGGGCCTGGTGCGCGAGCTGGTCTCGACCACTACCAATGTCGGTCCGCAGGACTTGCTACGCCGCAAATGGATTCTCATCAACATGCCGCCGGCCGCCTATGGCGACATGGGCAATTTCGTGAACGCTGGTTGGAAATACCTGGTCCAAAAGTCGATTCTCCGCCGCCACGCCAAACCCAAAGACCCGATCAACGTGATCTGGTGCGATGAGGCGGCGCAGTTCACCAACAGCATGGACCCGTATTTCGTCGCCCAGTGCCGCTCGCACCTGGCTTGCCTAGTCTTTCTGTGTCAGTCGTTGCACTCGTTTCACGCGGCCCTTGGCGCCAGTGAAGGCCGCGCCCAGGCCCAGGCGCTCTTGGCAAATTTCGGGCACCGCATCTTTCACGCCCTGGGCGACATGGAAACCGCCATGTGGGCCAGTGGACTGGTCGGCCAGCGCTTGGAAACGCTCATCGGCGGCTCGATGCAGCCGGCCGGCGATATCTGGGACGAGATCATGAGCTACGGCCAATTCACCTCCACGTTCAATACGCAGTGCCAACCGATTCTGCAAACCAACGAATTCATGAACGGCTTGCGTACCGGCGGCCGCAAGGCCGGTTACTTCTGTGACGGGATCGTGGTGCGCTCCGGCGAGCCGTTTTCCAACGGCGAAAACTGGCTGCGAATGGCCTTCAGCCAAAGGTGAAATATGCACAACCCTCCTCATCACCATCCGTTCGACATGCGCGGTGCCGTCAACCTGCTGTACGTGCTGGTTAGCGGCCACGCCACCTGCGTCACGCCGTTCGTGCGCCGTAACTTCGGCCGCGAGGCGCTCGGGCGAAACGGCGCCGTGGCCTTCGTGATTCTGTTTTTCTACATGGCCGCGTATCCCCGACATTTCGTGGTCCAACAGTTCACCTTCTGGTGGTTCGTGATGTTCATCCTGCAGCGGCTGAAGACGATGTATTTGGTCAGTCGCGGGCTGTCGCCGCACAGTCGCTACGACGGCTATCCGTACCTGGGATATCTGCTCCCTTTTGTGAAGGATCCAAAGGGCGCCTCGATCATCGAATTCTTGGCGCTATTGGGGGGCGGCATGTGGCTTTCGACCGTCGACGCGCCGCTCGGCAAGCTGATCATCGTCAGCAGCGTGTGCCTGGTCGTGAAAAACGCCATCGACGAAGACATTGTCCGCCGTCGCCTGCAATCGATGCGCGATGCCGAAATCGAGCAGCGTGTGCTGCTGGATCGTTATCGCCGCGGCGACTTTTAACCGGAGGTTTGTATGTCCAAGAATGAAAGCACGCGTCCGGCTTTCAGTGCCCCCTTGTGGGCCGCCTTGCGGCAAGGATCGAAGGAACTGGCTCAGGCTCTGCCGGCTTTCCCAGATAGCATTCGCCCCATCGAAGAGCCAGGCATGATGGGCAATCCGACGCCGCAACAGGTCACCGAGCAATCTCGTAACGAGAGCGATTTTCAAAAGTTGCTCGATCGGTACGACAGCCGATCGGACGGCCGGGATGACCGTGGCCAAGGAATGGATCGATGAATTTACTACTTGCCGTTGTGCTTGTCTGGACATTCATCGACCAATGGCCGCTCCGCTGGTTGGCCTGGGCCTGGCTGATCATCGTGTCGTTGCCGTTTGCTGTGCTGGTGTTGACGCTGTGGAGCTTGATTGCGGGCGGGAGATGGATAGGCGCGTCTGTTGGCCGCCTATGCGGCCAGTCCATCCCGGTTGATTCGGTCGTGGAGAAATCGTGATGTCGTTTTCAAACCTGTTCTTTCTGGCATCCTGCACGGCGATGTACCGCCTCGGCGTTTTCAACGAGCGCCATCCGGGCCGCATGCGCGAGTTGTTGTGGAAGACGGTCGTCTGGACTTGGAAATCGCTAAATAAGTAACCCGCGAAGTTGGCAGAGTCAGGATCGGACATGGATCCGCGCCGTTGGTACTTCGTCTGCGCCTGTTGCGGTGCCAAGTGGTTCGCCACGCGGGCTGAGATGCCATGCCCACGCTGCGGTAGCGAGTCGCGTTCGACCGAACAACTCGTACCGCCCTGGCTGGCGGCCCTTAAGGTAGGTCAGCGTGAAGTCAATGCAGGGAAGCAGTGATGAAGGATCGGTATCCCAATCTTGGTGCAACCGATTACAACGATTCGCCGATTGCTCGGCAGTCGCTTGCGGCTGGTCCTGCATTACCCACCTGGATCACACCCGAGCTGATTGCAGAAACGATCCGCGTCTGGCAACCCTACTATCAAGCTCGCCTTACAGCGGAAGATGCTATTGCAATCGTCAAAGACGTGGGGCGGTTGTTGGACGTGCTGTCGCGGAATGAGGTGTCGAAGTAGGGCATCCGATGATCGTGCAGTCATTGATCTGGCATGTCGGATTGAGGTGCTACCATAGGCAGGTTGCAAAGTTACATCAACGATCGGCCATTGCTGGTGGTTCACGTAGCGGAAAGGAAACGGCCGCCCCGTTGACGTAGGCCGAAAGGCCATCGAGGTCGGGAAAGATGGTGCTTTGGTTCACGCCCATGATGTCCAATGTGTAGAGCAGGTCCGTTTTCAGGTCGGCTGGGACTTTGATCGCCTGTAGGGGTTTCAATGGCTCACTTCCCCACGGGTGATAGGTAAACAATCCCGACTGACGGTCAATGCGCGCGTTCAAGACACGCGGTATGTAGCCAAAGTACGGGTACTTGTCACGCAGGTCTCCAGTCAAAGCGCGAGCCCCTCCGATCTTTTCGATTGTCGGCTCAGCGGCGAGCACATCCATTGGCGGTGCATACGTCGTGTAGACCGCGCCGTCGTTACCCTCGCCGCCTACCGCAGCGAAATATAACGCGACCAGAGGATTCGCGGTCCAATCGAGCAACGGCGTGGCTAGGCCGTGATGCTGCGCAAGCGCTAGAGCATCCAGCAGTGACACTGGTAGTGCGACGTGACGGCACGCGCTGCGTGCCCACGAAAAGTAGATCATCGCCGGGTCACGCTTACAGAATGGCTCACGATTAGCTTTCGGCACTAATGGCCAAGCCTGAGCCTGACCGCGCCACCAACAATTACTGCTTCTTGCGACGTCGAGCACGTCCACGACTAGCCGCACTCCACGCCCGAATTCTTTGTGAATCCCATGATTCATGGTCAAACTCGTCTCGCCGGAAGAATTGCCCTGCAAAAGGATAGCTTTTGCAGGGCAACGCGGGCGGCTGCAAATTGGTCTGGCGTCCAGCACCGGCCTCTGGTCTGTGCTCGACGATGCCCAGCCTGCCCCGTTTCGCAACCTGAATCATCAACGCACAGGTTGGGACAGGGAACCTGCTATGGGAGTCGCCCAACTTCGGAAGACGCCGTTACAATTATCCAGGGCATCGATCAATTGTTGGCATTCCCTCCAGAGATAAAGCCATGAAACAGTACGTCGCCTTGGCACGGGTCAGCAGTCGAGAGCAAGAGCGGGAAGGTTTTTCGCTGGCGGTTCAAGAGGATGCACTGCGGCGGTATGCCGAACACGTCGGTGGCACGATCCTGCGGTTATTCAGAATCGCCGAAACAGCGAGCAAGCGGGACGAGCGCAAAACGTTTCGCGAAATGATCGCGTTCGCCAAGAAGCATTGCGTCGAGATCAATGCCCTGTTGTTCTACAAGGTCGATCGGGCCGCCCGCAACCTCTTCGACTATGTCGAGCTGGAACGGCTAGAGTCCGAGTACGACGTGCCGTTCATTTCGATTTCGCAGCCGACCGAAAACAACCCGGCTGGCCGCATGATGCGCCGCACGCTCGCGAACATGGCCAGTTTCTTCACCGAGCAAATGGCGGTCGACATCAGCCAGGGAATCAATCGACGAGTCCAGGAAGGATTTTTCCCCGGCAAAGCGCCTTACGGCTATAAAAATGTGCGGGCCAACGGGCGTCGCGTGATCGCTCTCGACGAACGCGAAGCGTGCAATGTCCGCCGGTTGTTTCACCTCTACGCCTACGAAAACCAAACCCTGGAAGGCGTCGTGAAGCGGTTCGCGAACGAAGGCATCGAGTATCGGCCGGGCAACCCTGCCTGGAGCCGAACGTCGATCCACAACATGCTGACCGACCGGTCCTACATCGGCGAGGTCCGTTACCGGGACAACTGGTACCCTGGCAAGCACGAGCCGATTGTGGACCGTGGGACATGGGACCGGGTACGAGCATTGCTGGGCAATGGCCAGCAAGCACGGCACACGATGACCTACGCCGGCGAGTTCATGCAATGCGCACACTGCGGACATCACATCACCGGCGAGGTCAAAACCAAGCAAACTAAGGCAGGGGAACGTCAGTATCCCTACTACCGCTGCACCAGGTACACACAGCCTGGACATCCTCGCGTTCGTGTCACCGAAGTAGAGCTCGACCGCCAGATTTTGGCCATCTTTGACAAGATGCGCATCGAGGACGATGCGGTACGCGAGTGGTTTCGAGCGGTGCTCATTTCACAGACGCGTGACGCGCAGGCCGATTCCTTGGCACAGCGAGCCGAGTTGCAACGACAAGAGAGTCTGCTTGTCGGTAATCAAGACCGGCTGTTGAATCTGCGCATCAACGACCAGATCGACGAAGCAACCTTCGCTCGCAAGCAGACCGAGCTTCGCGACCGACTTGCCGGCATCAAACTACAGATCGATGCGCTCGATCGTTCGCACGACGAAAAGGCCGAATTAGCGGTGCGGGTGTTTGAACTTTCGCAAACGCTGCGCGAGCAATGGCTTACGGCCGGCTACGCTGTGAAGCGTCGAATTCTCGAAATCATCTGTTTGAACTGCCGCCTCAATAGCACAACTCTTGTCCCCACAATGAGAAAGCCCTTCGACGTTCTCGCCGAAGGGCTCTCTGTTCCCTTGAGTGGAGGATAGGGGACTTGAACCCCTGACCTTCTGGCTGCCAGCCAGACGCTCTCCCAACTGAGCTAATCCCCCGGTTGTATTCGCACACTTAAGCCAGATGCGTATCACGCGTCAGGTTTTTGCGCTTTAATGCTTAAGGCTGGTGACTATCAGGCACCACCCGCATGCGTTTTCACGCGTTCGTTCCTGCGTTTCGGCGGCCGATCAAAACTCGGCAATCAAACCGGCGAAAAGACCTCGACCGCGGCCACAACTCATGGCTAGAATCGGGGTTGCATTCACCGACCAGAAAATTTATCACCCTGGCTCAGGGGTGTCAATCCTGGGTGAACCGTCAATCCGACCGGTTGGACGGCCTTCGCCGGGCGGCACAACGCCGCGGATTCGATGCTGGCGGGCCAGTCACGCGTATTTACGGACCGAGGCGGAGGTGCGTTTGAAGAAGCTTGTCGTCAATCTGCTTAAGTTCGGCATCTCGTTCGGCATCCTAGGTTACCTGATCTATGACGCCGTCAGCGACGATGCGTTCGCGCAGATGATGGACCGCCCCAAGAACTGGGGCTGCTTCGCCGCGGCCTGGGCCCTGTGCATGACGGCCACCTGCCTGACTTTCGTGCGCTGGTACTACCTGGTCCGCGCGCTCGATCTGCCGTTTCGCATGGCGGACGCCTTTCGGCTCGGCTTCCTGGGCTACATGTTTAACTTTGTCTCGCTGGGAAGCGTCGGTGGCGATCTGTTCAAGGCCGTCTTTATCGCTCGCGAGCAACCGGGTAAACGGGCCGAGGCCGTGGCGACGGTTGTTATCGATCGGATCATCGGGCTGTACGTTCTGTTTCTGGTGGCGAGCGTTGCGGCCCTGGTCACGGGGATCATTTCGACCCAGGAAGAGTCAGTTCGCTTTCTGGTGCAACTGACGCTGGTACTGACCGTGGTGGGCGCCCTGTTTATTGTGGCGCTCGTGATGCCTGGTTTTACCAACGGGCGCGTCTCGACCTGGCTGAGCGAGCTGCCGCGCGTGGGCCCGCTGTTCGGGCGCTTGCTCGAGGCGATCCGCATGTATCGCACGCGTCCTGGCGTGCTGATTCTGACCTGCGTGTTGAGCGTGTTTGTACACGTGCTGAACACGTTTGGCATTTACTTGATCGCGCGTGGGCTGCCGGACCCGGTTCCCTCGCTGGGCGCACACTTCATCATCGTGTCGTTGGGCATGCTGGCCGGGGCGATTCCGCTGCTGCCCGCCGGCTTGGGAGCCTTCGAAGGGGCGATGGAGCTGTTGTACCAGGCCGTGCCGGGCGGAGTTGTTGTGCCGAAGGACGAAGGGCTGATCGTGGCCTTTGGCTATCGGGCGATCACGATCTCGATCGCCATTGTCGGCGCCGTGTTTTATTTCCGCGGCCGGCGCGACGTGGATGCGGCTTGGAAAGAAGCCGAACAGATGGGGGACAAGCCGGCAGCATCCGCGGCGACCGGTGGCGCTTCCGCCGCTGCTGCGCCGCGCAAAACTTCCGCCGAGCGCACGGTTACGAACGGTCACGATGCGAAACTGCCCGTCACTGAGACTCGCCAGGGGGCAGGGCCTCGTACGAAGGACCATTGAGGCGACGTCCGTCGTAGAAGACATTGCCCCCGCGATGCAATAGTGCCGGGGCGCTGGCGGATTCGACTTCCGTTTCCTCGATCGACGTCGTCGAGGGACCGTCGGTCAGAATCTGTGCGTCACCATTGTCGTTCAGCAGGCAGGACCGAATTCGCACGCTCGAAGCGCCTCCCACGGCGATGCCTGCCCGACCGTTGCCGCGGGCGATCACTCCGACGAGCTGACAGTCTTTCGCGCAATCGTGGGCGTTGATGCCGTCGAGCTGAAAGCCTTGCACGGTCAGGTTGCGAATGATTACGTCGTGGACTTCGTAGAGCGTTACGCCCACCGTCAACGCGGCATAAGTCAGCGGATAGTCAGCCGGAAATTGCCTTTCCTCGGTGCGGAAGTAAATCCAACCATCGGCCAGGCACCACTGCTGCGGCGCGAGCATCGGCAGTCGGCCTAGCGCATTGTCGAGATGACGGCGTTCGACCGGCGGTCCATCGAGAAACAGTTGGGCAAACGCGAAATGGGGCGGTCGGAATCGATAGATGTCGCCGCGGAAATGCTCCCAGGACTTTGTCGGTACTAGGTCCGAGCCGTCCAGGATCGCGCCGTTTCCTTCGATCACGAACGCTTGCCGGCCAAGACCATTGTGGCGTCCGCCCATCAGCGTCACGCTCTCGCGATACGGAACGCCGGTGTCGGCCATCACGATCCGGTCGCCCGACCGAGCGAGTTCGAGCGCTCGGGTCAGCGACCGTAAGGGGCCGCCCAGATCAGCGCTAGGAATTTGCGATTTGCCGCTGCCGGTGTCGTCACCGCGCACGTTATCAACGAACAAATCATTGGCCCGGGCCGGAGCCGTCGCAAGGCATAAGCAGCAAACGGCAATTAGCAGACGATGGCGCATCGAACGGAATACCCAAGAAATCTTGCGGGGACCATCACAAGTTTAGCACGCTTCTCAGGCGCTCGATCGCGGCGCATTTTGGTAAAATTGATTCAAGAAAGGCGATTCAACGAGTTCTGAATTCGCGGGGTGTGGCTATGCGTGTTGCCATTGGCAAATGCTCGCTTGAATTGCGCCAGGGAGACATCGCCAGCGAGCAGGTCGACCTGATCGTCAACGCCGCCAATAGCCAACTGGCCGGCGGCGGTGGCGTCGACGGTGCGATTCATCGGCGCGGCGGTCCAACGATCATGCGCGAAACCAACGAGCGCTACCCGTCGGGCTGTCCGACGGGTTCGGCCGTGATCAGCGCGGCAGGAAATCTGTCGGCGCGGTTTGTCGCCCATGCGGTGGGACCTGTGTGGCACGGCGGAGTGTTGGGCGAGCCCAGGCTACTGGCCAGCGCGTTGCGCCGCGCGCTGGAATTGGCCGTCGAGCACGACTGTCGTTCGATAGCGATGCCCGCGTTAAGCACCGGCATCTACGGCTATCCGATGGCCGAGGCGGCGCAAGTTTCGATCCGTGCGGTGGCCGAGTTCCTGCGCGACCAGCAGCAGCCCGAATTGGTGCGCTTCGTGTTGTTCGGGCCCGAGGCATTGGCCGTTTTTTCAGCGACGTTGTCCCAGATGTCACTCGGCGAATCACAGGAATCTGGCTAGTCGGCCGGGAGGATTGCCACCTGTTTCCAGGCCGGAAAAGGCATAAACCTCTCGATGCAATCAGCCCGTACTGAGGGACCGGGAAATCGACGCTCGCCGGGGCCTCGCGTCCCGCGAAACTGTAGTGCCTCTTACAGGGTATTGTCGGCTGCTGGCACAGGACTGGCGACCGGTACGCCTGGTTGATTAGACTTGTCCATACCCGGCCCGCGGCCGTGGCGGCGCGGTAAGCGGTCGGTAACGCCCTCATTCGTATTTCTCGGGAGATAGTGCCCATGTCGTGCGCCCAGCGCGTGTTGTTCCTGCCGGCAGTGCTTGTCGGCGTGGCGGTTCTCTGTAGTGATCTTTCGCGTGTGGCCGCCGAGGAAAGCGGTTCGCTGGATGCCAAGGCGCTGGCCAACGACGTCACGATCTACCGTGACAAATACGGCATGCCGCATATCGATGGCAAAACGGATGACGCCGTGCTGTTCGGCTTCGGCTATGTGCAGGCCGAAGACTTCTTCTGGCAGATCGAAGATTCGTACGTCATGGGGTTGGGGCGCTACTCCGAGTTGTACGGCAAACAGTTCATCGACAAGGATACGCGGAACCGTGCTTTCGAAATTCCGCAGCGATCGAAAGAGGACTTCAAGAAGCTCGATCCCAAGCTGCAGCGCACCGGCGAAGCATTCATCGCCGGTATTAACTACTTCCTGGATACGCACCCGCGCGTGAAGCCGAGGTTGCTGACTCGGTTCGAGCCGTGGCACCTGTTGGCGTTTGCCCGAGCGGCCACGCTCGAGTTAGTCGGTGGTCATATGCACGTGCCGGGGGGCGACGTGCCGACCAGTTACGGCGAGCAGAAGCTGCAAGAAGAAGTTCGCGCCGCGACGGGAAGCAACGCGCTCGCCATCGCGGGCAGCCGCACGCGATCGGGCAAGCCCTTGCTGCTTATCAACCCGCACCAGCCTTACTACGGATACGGCCAGTTCTACGAAGCGCATCTCCGCAGCGGCGAAGGCTGGAACTTTACCGGCGCCTCATTCTTCGGCACGCCCTCGTTGGCGCTAGGGCACAATGAGTATTGCGGCTGGGGCTTTACGACCAACGAGCCCAACGTCGGCAGCGCCTGGCGCGAGACTTTCGATCATCCTGATGAACCGCTGAATTACCGCTACGACGGCGGCTATCGCAAGGCTGAGCAGTGGACCGACACGATCAAGGTTAAACGTGGCGGCGATTTCGAGACGATCAATCTCACGCTTCGAAAGACTCACCACGGGCCGATCCTGCGCAAGACGGGCGAGAAGGAATTCGTGGCCGGCAATATCGGCAAGCTGTACGACTCGCTGTTCTCGCGGCAGACCATGCAAATGGTCCGCTCGAAGAATCTTGACGATTTCCGCGCCGCGATGGGCATGCTCGAGATTCACCTGTTCAACACGGTCTATGCCGACGTACATGGCAACATCTATTACCTGTACAACGGCATCGTGCCAAAGCGCGATCCCAGCTTCGATTGGGAAAAGCCGGTCGACGGCAGCGACAAGCGTACCGAGTGGCAGGGCATCCATCCGCTGGCCGATTTGCCGCAAGTGCTGAACCCCAAGGCGGGCTATGTACAGAACTGCAATTCGACGCCGTACACAACGACTGACAATTCCGGTCCCGCGATCGGCGACTATCCGGACTACATGGTCGAAGATCGCTTCGACGACAAGCGCCGGGCGAAGGTGGCCCGCCTGCTGCTCGAAGACGCGCACGACGTCACCTTCGAGCGATGGCAGGAGCTGGCATTCGACACGACGATCTATTGGGCCCTGACCGAGTTCCCTCGTTACAAGCGTGACCTGGCGAAACTGCGCGAGACCGATCCCGATCTGGCCAATCGCGTGGCGCCGTATCTGGAACATCTGTTGGACTGGAACTGCAAGGGGTCGATCGAGTCGACGCAAACCACGTTGTGCATCGCTTGGTACGAAGAGCTGTACGGCTTTGGTTATCCGGCCGAAAAGTTGAAGCAGCAGTTCGTTTCGAACGTGCCCGAGCAATTCAAGGCGCTAGTCACCGCGGCCAAGAAGCTGGAAGACAATTTCGGCAACTGGAAGATTCCCTACGGTGACATCAATCGCTTCCAGCGGCACGCCAACGTCTCGGACTTCATCAAGATCCCGTTCAGCGATAACGTGGCCAGCTTGCCCAGCTCAGGCATTCCGGGCCCGCCGGGGGTGATCTTCACGATGTACTTCACGCCCACGATCTACGTGCCGCCGCTGAAGGTCATGAAGAAGCATTACGCCGTAGTCGGTTCGAGCTACATGGCAGCCGTTGAGTTCGGCGACAAAGTTGTGAGCAAGTCGCTGTTGCCGTACGGTTCGAGCGGCGATCCGAAGAGCCCCAATTTCTTCGATCAAGCCGAACTGATGTCGAAGAAGCAGTTGAAGGACAATCCCTTCTACTGGGACGATGTCGTAGCCGCGGCCAAACGGACTTATCACCCGGGCGAGACACCGGCCGAGGGCTCGGGCGCTCGCTAATCGCCAGCAGCCTGCCCCGTTAACGAAACTCACACAGAGAGAGCCATGATGCGAGAGCATTGGCTTTGCCTGTTCGCCTGGCTGGCGGTCGCGGCAGCGACGCGCGATTGCGCCCGTGCCGAAGAATCGCTGATGCTCCCGATGTCATGGAACAAGGGGGACGTGCGCCACTACGAACTGGTCAAATCACGAAAGAAAACCGGCGCTGCGCAGCGAGCGATCGACAGCACCACGCAGACGCCGCTGGTGGTGGAAGTTCTCGCGGCGGATGAAGAGGGCTTTCTGATCGCCTGGACCTTGGGCGAAACGAAATTCACCGGCGCGGCGCAAGGTAATCTGCTGGCCCAGAAAGTGGTCAACATGATGACGGGCATGAAAGTCACGATGCGCGTCAATGGTGAGGGCAATGTCCAGGAAGTCGTCAACTGGAAGGAAATCCGCGATCTTGTGGCGAAGTTCCTGAACCTGATGACTGATGAGCTAAAAGGGACAGGCATCGACGAACGGAGCGTCAGGGCAATCACGGCGCAAGTCTCGGCGGCATTCTCGACGAAAGATCAGATCCGCGAACGCTGCACCCGCGAAGCGCAAATGTTCTTTCTGCCCACCGGCGGCGGGTATTCGACTGACGGTCGAAAGTACGAAGACCGGCTCCCCAATCCGTTGGGAGGTGAACCAATTCCGGCATCGGCAGAGTTCGTTCTCAAGAGTGTCGATCGCGGTGCGAACACGGCCACGATCATCTGGAAACAAGCAGCGGATCCCGTCGCGGCCCGCCGTATTCTTACCGAGACGCTGAAAAATCAGGCCGCGCAGCTCGGCAAGAAATCCGACGCCCGAGATTCCGGCGACGTTGCGTTCAGCGACGTGGCCGAATTCAAAGTCGACCTCACGACAGGCTGGCCGGATCATATCGATTACCGGCGCACGATCACGGTCAGCGGCGAGACGCAAGTCGACGCGATGGTAATATCGTCAAAATAGGATCGCCCGTCTGTTTGATGGGCCTGCGTGACGTCAAACCTGGCTGAGGAACGTTCAGGCTGGACGGTTCGGATTCCGAGTAGGCGTGGCCAAACCGACTAGAACCGCCCGAATTTACCCCCTGTGACGTGACGGCCCCCAGTGGCGTATATATCCTGAGGGAGTGCCGTCGAAACGGGCGCCCGCCGTTGGCGTGAAACGCTCGAACACATTACGGGGAGGACCGTGTCATGTTGCGCTGGGCTCTGATGTTCTTGATCATCGCGTTGGTCGCGGCCGTGTTGGGCTTTGGGCAATTGGAAGGGGCGGCGATGTATGCCGCTAAGATCGTCTTCCTGGTCTTCCTGGTGTTGTTCATCGTGTCGGTCGTAACCGGTCGGCGCGGCGCTCCACTTTCGTAACTACGCCAGCACGAGCACGGACGCATGAAACTCGGCCTGATCAATTCGACTTGGGTGCAAGCCAATCGGCCGACCGAGTTCGGACTGCGAAAAACTAAAGAGATCGGCTTCGACGTTGTCGACATCTTCGTCGATCCGCTCGAGCTTGACGCGCGCGAGCGCCGCTTGATCGTCGACACCTGCGCCGAGTTGGCGCTGCCGATCATCTCGCTTCCTTGCGTGGCGGTGGGGCTCGCGGATCCCAGCGCCAGCGTGCGCGACTTTCACGCGCAGCGCGTGCGGGCTTACCTCGACCTGGCCTACGACTTTCGCGCCACCAACGTACTCTTGGTCGTCGGTGAGTACATCTGGAACAAAGAGGTCATTCCGCCCGCCGAGCAATGGCAGTGGGCGGCGGATGGGATCCGCGCGCTCGGAGAGTACGCGAAGACGCTGGATCTGAAAATCGTGATCGAGCTAGAACCTTTTCCGATGTCGCTGGTCAACGATGTCGAAACGATGGTGCGGCTGCTTGACGACGTCGGTCTGGCGAACGTGCAAGCAAATATCGACGTGTCGCATCTGGCCCTATCGCGGGTTCGGCCCGAGGAGTTGCGCCGGCTGAAGGGGCGTGCTGGGCACGTACACATTTCAGACTGCGATGGCCGGGTGCATGGCGACCTGCCGCCGGGGCGCGGGGTGGTGGAATTCGAGCCCTACCTGCGCGAAATCAAGGCCCTGGAGATCGACGGCGCGATCTCGATCGAGCTGGAATTCGCCCCCGATCCGAACCGCATCGTCCAGTGGGTCGAAGAGGCCTACCAGGCGACCGACCGGCTGCTGGCGCCGCTCGGGCTGCGTGGGTAGCAGGGGCGCGCGAGAAGGCTGCTGTTAAGTCTCGCTTCGCAGCCAGCTTGGGACGCGTTGCACGCGCCCTTCGCGGTCGACGCAGGCCAGCGTGCTGTGACCCTCGGCCAGTAGGTCCTCGCCGCGAAAGATCTCGTAGCTGTGCTCGATCTTGGCGGCGGAAATCCGCGTGGCGCGCGTCCGCAGAGTCAGTACGTCGTCGTATTTGGCCGGCTTCTTGTAGGTGCAGCCGATCCGCACCACGACCATGAACAGCCCGTCCTCTTCGACCTGACGGTAGTCACGACCGTTGGCACGCAACAGTTCGGTACGACCAATCTCGAAGTAGGTGAAGTAATTCGCGTGATGCAGGACCCCCATGGCGTCCGTCTCTTGATAACGGACGCGAATCGAGGTGTCTTGCTCGAGGATCATGGTCATAGGAGCTGCTTGAAGATCCATTTCCGGGGGGCGGCACGCGTCGGGCACCATACAAGGCGTTTCGACTATCAATGGTCGAGGCCCATCTTAAGAAGTATCGTGCCCACGACAAAGGCGAACTACGTCCCCCAGAGGCCAGCGGCGGTTGACGCAAAATCGCCCATTCTCTACAGTTAGCGAGTCGCTTTCGGGCGATAGCGGGCCTTATCGGCCCGCCACGCACCGCCCCTAGCATGGTGTCTGACACCGCAAGCCACGTCGCGAGCAACGAGTCGCATGAGTACGGGTGAAGGGACGGGGATCGGCTTTTCCACGATGCGGGGACGCAATTACCCCACGATCCGGCAGTTCACGGTTTTTCTCGAAAACCGCGTCGGGCAATTGCTCGAAGTGGTGCGCCGCTTCGAAGGGAGCAAGGTACGCATCGTCGCGCTGTCGATCGCCGACGCCGCAGAATGTGCCTTTGTGCGATTCCTGCTCAGTAACCCGGAAAAAGGGCGGGAAATCCTCGAACGGGCCGGGCTGGCCTTGATCGAAACCGACCTGATCGGCGTCGAGCTTTCGAGCGGTCCGCAGCCGCTTCTGGAAGTCTGCACGGCCTTGTTACAGGCCGAGGTGAACATTGTGCAGGCCTACCCGCTGCTGGTCCGCCCTCGCGGCCGTCCGGCGGTCGCCCTGATGGTCGATAACATCGACATGGGAATGGAGACCCTGGCGAACAAGGGTTTCTCGATGATCACCGAGGGGGATCTGGCCGACGAAGACGAGGAATAGCCTCGCGCCGGCCAGCGCAATCACCTCGTCCGCCGGACCGGATCGGGCTCGCATGATCGGCTCGGCGGCGCCCCTGCCCTTGCCGCCCCCGGTACAGTTCAATGCGGCCTGGGCCGCCCTCCTTGACTTCCCGCGCCTCGCGGGTTCAGACTAGACTTCGCTAGAGTATCGTTCGCCGCCTGATTTGCACCGCCGCCGAGTCTTTGCGCATGCCGATTTCTGTCGTTTGCCCGACCTGTAAAGCCCGCTTCCAGGTCAGCGAAAAGTTTGCCGGAAAGCAGGGCCCTTGCCCGAAGTGCAAGGCTCCGATCACGATCCCCAAGGTCGAAGTCGAGGTGCAAATCCATGCGCCCGACGAGGTCGCCGGGCCGGCGGGAAAGACCTCGACAGGCGCCCCCACGCTTAGCCCCATCATCCGCAAGGAAACCAAGCTTCCGCTGATCCCCAGCGTGATCGCAGGCTGTGCCACCCTGGGCGTCCTGGCCGTCGCGGCCGTGGCGGGCAAGGTCTTTCAAGAAATCATCGCGCTGCGCGGCATTGGCCTGTTTGCCGTCTCGGTGCCGATTACCGTGGCGGGCTATGCCTTCCTGCGCAATGACGAGCTGGAGCCGCACCGGGGGAAGTGGCTATGGGTTCGCGCCACGATTTGCGGATTGGGATTCACCTGCCTGTGGATCGCCTACTGGTTCATTCCCGTCGATCTGCGGACCACGGCCTGGAGCTGGTTTTTCATCGCGCCGATCCTGCTTTCGATTGGCGGAGGAATCGCCTGGGCCTGCTATGACCTCGATTTCGGCAACGGCTTCTTGCTGACCTGCTTTTACGCGGCGCTGACAATCGCGCTGGGATGGCTTGCTGGCCTGGAAATGCCCTGGGCCGTGATCCGATCGCGATAGGCTACACCGGCGCGAGTTTCGAAAATCGGCGTTCTATTTGGGCTGCCTTTCCAGAGTGGCGATCGATGCATGGCGTCTCCGACGCGAATGGGCGAGAATGTCCATTTTATAGGCCGTAATCGGGACGAAGTTGCAAACCGCCCTGCTTAATGGATGACTTCGATGATCAGGGGGACCCGTCTGGGTATCACGTCGGTACCGCTGATGAACATCAAGATTATCTTTGCCGTAGCATTCTTTGCGAATTCGATTCCTGCGTCGTTTATTGTAGCGCACGATGACGGCCGCGGCGGCCTTGTCGAACGAGCGAAAAATGCCACGGACAGCGATAAGATGATCCAATTCTTACGATGGGTTCACACGCGTTCAGAAAACGAAGTTCGAGAGTTCGTTCAAGCGAATGCGACATCCGACGATCAGCAACTACGGTTGATGTCGGCACTCTTATTACCAACCGCCAGTCGCGGAGAATTGCCACCCGAGTTCGTCGCAAGATTGCTATCCGATGCATCGCCGAGGGTCCGGCGGACCGCTTGGTTCACTGCACGCGAGGATCAAATACCGCCGGACGCCAAGGCCGAGGCGTCGCGCTCGAGGGATCTCTATATCCGAGCATCAATTGTCCTTTCCTGCGATTCCGCTGAAAAAGTCGCTCAGTTTTGTCGTGATACTGCCCCGTTCGTTCGAGCTTTAGCAATCCGTCGGTTAGGAAAGATCGCGTCTGACAAACCTGTTGATTCCAGCATCGTCGAAGACGCATTACGTATTTGCTGCGTAGATTCCGATCAACTAGTTCGCTCCAACGCGATTATCGCTGCGCGGGGTCTTCTCATGCTTCCGAAAGAAGTCGCACCGGGAATGGTGCTCGATAACCGAGAGTTCCTGTCTTTGGGCAGCGTTCTTGTAGGTGAGGATGAAGCAAAGGATGATCGATCGCGTTATGGTCTTACCGAGGAATATTTTCCGACAACGTACCTTTTAAATTTACGATCGCTTGGACGTACGATCCCTGAACGACCGTCGCCAATGTATAAGGTGCTGATTCTGCCAATGTCTGTTACGCGATGCATCGGCGGCGAAGCTGCGAATCTATGGAATACCGTCGATCCCGAGGCGGCCCGTCCGTTCCTACGCTCGGTCGTCGCATCGCCACAGGATCCCTCCGTGCTTCAGCTTTCACTTTCTAGGGTGCTTGGAATGCCCGTCGACTGGCCAAGCCAGGAATAATCGCTGGAAAGTGCATTAAGCGTTCGCGCGTGGTCGCTAGGTCGCGGTTTGCCCCGGCTTGAACGGACTACTTGGCGATTGACTTCCCGCCTACTGCCCAGGATGGGCCTGGCGAAAGCTGGCCGTCATTTCGCGAAAGATGCGCCGCACGACTTCGGGCGTTCGCAGGTCGCTATGCCCCTTCCCCTGGACGATCTCAACCGCGGCGTCGCTGCCGAGCGCCTGGAGCGATTCGGCCAGTTTGTGCACCGCCCCGTTCAGGTAGAACGTATCCAGCTCGCCGGTGATGATGTGCAGCTTGCCCGCAAGCTGCGGCGCGAGCGCGGGCCAGTTTCGCTCGAGGATGAGCCGGATATCGTATTTTTCCCACGCCTTGGCCACGGCCGGATCAATCTGGCCGGTCCGGCGATCCCAAAGCTTTTGCGGCTGCCCATCCGGACCCAACGGGCTGAACACCGCCTCGAACGAGCGCAATTGACCGCCCCGTCCGATCACGTCGTCCATGCGGCCGAAGTTCACGTACCACAGAAATGGCTCGTTGCCCCGCCTCCCGATCGGCCGCATAGCTCCCTGCGGATCGTAATACAAACTCAGCGGCGGCCGCGCGTAGAGGTTGACTTGTTGATAGTCGCGAAAATCGACCGGATCAGGCGATGTGCTCCAGCAGCCCCCGAAGGTCTCGGGGTAATTGACCTGCAACCACAAGCTCGACCAACCCCCGGAGCTATGCCCAGTGACGAAGCGGGCATTCGAATCGGGGATGGTGCGGAAGTGGGAATCGATGAACGGGATCATTTCGTGAACGAGCGCCGCGCCGCGCGGGCCATTGGTCGCGCTGTCGGCATAGACATGATGCCCCCATTTGCAATCGCCGCTGAGATAGACGCGGATGAAATCGGTTTCGTCCTGCTCTGTCTTTGGCGCCGTCTCGCGATACTTTGCCGGCGGCCGATGTGAGCCACCGAACCCCGGAATCTCGTACACGACTGGGTAACGCCGCTCGAGCTGCTCGTCGTAGCCCGCCGGCAGAACGAGCGTGGCTCGCTCGAACACCTCACGGCCAAAGAATTTCGACAACAGCTCGCTGCGCAGCGAGATTTCCTTGACCCACGCCGATTCCGCGACCGGCTCTTCGGCAATGACCTGGTCGAGTGTCAGATCGAATGTTTGCGTCGCCGCAGCAGATTTCGCATCGGCCCCGTCTTTCGTTTCGGCCGAATCGACCGTGATCTCGCGCGCGGCGCTGTAGAAGTTGCCGACCCCTTTGGCCTGGCTCTGATGATAGAAGTCGTAATCCAGAATGGCTTGGGCCCGATACTTTCCGGCGGGCAGTTTATCAAGCGCCTCGGGGTAGCCGTCCGCCCGAGCGTCCACGTGCAACACATCGCCGGGGGCCACGTTCTGCACGTCAACACCGAAGAACGGCTCGGCCTGGAACCAACTCGGGCCGCGCATCGGCTCGCGCACTTCACGCTGCGAGAGGAAGACGTACAGCCGGCCACTGACGGTTCGTCGGCCATCCTGCTCGGGCAGTTGCCGCTCGGCGGTCGCCCGATCGAGCGTGACGGCAAACGTTACGCCTTCGGCAGCTCGCGCAGCAGTGGCGAAAATCCCCAAGTAGTAGGCGAGGAGCAATTGACAGCAGAGCAGCCGGCTTCGAGTGCGCATGGGCGAGGTGACCTGCGGGAGTTTCGTGAGTATCCCGATTCTAATCGGCCGTCGCGCGGCTTGCAGCCGGTCGACGTCGACGATAGCTTACGCGCTTGAACAAAACCGTGGCGGCGACCGCCGCAGAAACTGCGCCGGTAAAGAATTCATGTCGACGATCCGCGAGATCCCCGAGGTGGCAGGGCTGGATGCGCCGCGCAGCATGATCCGCATTCCGCCCGAGCTGGATGTGCCGCTGACGGATCGCGTGCGGCAGATTCTGGACACCAAGGAATTTCGCCGGCTGGCGCGCATCAGCCAGTTGGGGCTGGTTTCGCTGGTCTACCCGGCCGCGATCCACACACGGTTTGAGCACTCGCTGGGCGTTTACCGTTTGGCTCTTTTGTATCTGAAGCAGTTGTCGCATGACGAACGCTTCGTCGAGGCGATTCGCCCGGCGGATGCCGAGATCTTCATCGTGGCGGCACTACTTCATGACCTGGGGCATTGGCCATTTTGCCATCCGATCGAGGATATTCGCCTGCCCGGGGTGCCGAGTCACGAACTGTTCGCAAACAGTTTCTTGCTGGAAGGCGAGATCGCCGACGCGCTGCGGTCCGACTGGCACATCAATCCACGCGACGTCGTGACGCTGTTGAGCGATAAGCCGCGCGATCCGAAAACGCGCATTCTGCAAAGCATGCTCTCGGGCCCGATCGATATCGACAAGATGGATTACCTGGCGCGGGACAGCCTGCACGCCGGAGTTCCGTATGGTCGGCACTTCGACCAGGGGCGGCTCATGGGCAGTCTGTGTCTGAATAAGGCCGGCGATGGCCTGGCCATTTCGGACAAGGGGCGCACCGCGGCCGAAATGATGGTCTTTGCCCGCTATGTGATGTTCAGCGAGGTGTATTGGCATCATGCCGTGCGCTCGGCTACGGCGATGTTGCAGCGGGCCTTCTTCCTGCTGCATGGCGAGCTGGACTTGGACGCCATGTTGCGACTGTCCGAGTCTGCGATGGTGACGGCGCTGACCGAGGCCGCGGGACAGGGGCCGGCCCGCGATTTGTTGAATGGCTTGTTTGGAAGCACGCGCCGCCTGTACAAGCGCGTGGATCAATACAGTTTTTTCGAACGCCGCGATCTTTACGATCAACTTTCGCGTCGGCCGTATCCTTGGCTCGTGGCGTGCGCCGAGCAGTTCGCAGCTCTGGCAAGCACATCTCTGGGGCGTGTTGTGGCTCCGCACGAAGTGATTTTCGACGCACCGCCGATCGGCCGCGAAGTCGAGTTCAATATCGAAATCTACTTCTCCAAAGAGCGGCAGTACCGCACCCTGGGCGAGGTTTCGCCCATGATCCGGGCACTAGCGCGCGAGCAGTTCGACGATTATGTGAAGCGAGTGCGCATCTTTGCGCATCCGCGCGTGACCAGCGAACTGCGCGAGCAAGGAAACGCAGCAACGCTGGTCGAACAGGCCATCGCCCGCATGGCCTGAAAAAGGTCTGGGACGTTTTGCCGCCTTATTCGTTCGGCAGTAGTGCCCTCAGGCTGCTGCGCAGGTCTTGCCACATCGCGAGGCTGTATTCGATGTCGAACCACAGGATCTTGCCGCTCGGATCGAGCAGGTAAGTTCGCGGCAGTTTCGATGTCGCGACGTGGCTCATCAGCGCTCCGTCGTTGTCCAGCAGTATCGGAAACGATGCGCCGGCCGCTTCGGCGATTCCCTTGGCCGTTTCCGCCGTCCCTTGTTCGCAAACACCGACGACGCGCACGCCGCGAGCATGCAAGGGGCTGGCAACCTTCGCGGCCAGTTCACCTAGCTCGTCCACCGACGAGCGATTCTCGGGCGCCCAGAACAGCACGATTGTCAATCGCTCGCCCAACAGCTTGGATAGGTCCTGATTGTCGCCATTGATGTCGGGCAGGATCGCGCCGGGCATCGTGTCCCCGACCTTGATAAGGCAGGTGCCCGCATGTTGATCGCTCAGCGCGACGACGGGCACAACCTCATCGGACGAGTCGAGCGGGTCGGCGGTTAAAATGCCGGCGCTCTCGGCCGGGACGTTATCGACCACGATTTCGACCTGCGGCTTAGCAGCGTCTGCAGGCGTGGCGACCGGCGCTTCGGCTTGCTTTTCAATCTTTGGCGAGACTGGCTCGGGCTCGCTGATGAGCTTATTCGCGGTATTTTTTACCGGTGCCGAGCGCTCGCCGACGGTCGTCGCCTCCTTCGCGAGATTCTCTTTCGCGGGACTGTGGCCGCAGCCAGCGCAGGCGACGGCCAGGAACATTGCCAACGAACTTGCGCGGGTCAGCATTCGGAAGCAGTGCATAAACGGCCTCTCGCTTTGCCAGAAGGTTCATTGCCAGCGGCCGCCCTCGCACGAGCGGTTCCTGTCAGTGTCCCCGGTCAAGCGTGGGCCGTCAACGATTGAGCTTGATGGACAGCTCGCGCAGTTGCTTGGCATCGACGACGCTGGGCGCGCCGGTCATCAGATCGCTGGCCTTTTGCGTTTTCGGAAACGCGATGACGTCGCGAATGCTATCGACACCGCCGAACAGCATCACCAATCGGTCGACACCCAAGGCGATACCGCCGTGCGGCGGTGCGCCGAATTGCAACGCGTCGAGCAAGAAGCCGAAGCGCTCCTTGGCGGTCTCGGCGTCGATGCCCAACAGACCAAAAACTTGTTGCTGCTGTTCCTGGTCGTGAATACGAATCGTACCGCCGCCGGCCTCCAGGCCATTGATCACCAGGTCGTAGGCTTGCGCCCGGCACTTGCCCGGATCGGTGGCCAACAGCTCGCGATCCTGCGCACGTGGCGCGGTGAAGGGGTGATGCATGGCGGCCCAGCCTTGCGATTCTTGGTCGTAGGCGAACATGGGGAATTCGACCACCCAGGAAAAATGCATCGAACCGGGCGCGTACAGCTTCAACTGCTCGCCAAGTCGTTTCCGCAGGCCATAGAGCGCTTTGCAAGTCACTTCAAAATCGTCCGCCACGATCAGCAGCATATCGCCCGGCGCGGCGTTCAATCGCTCGCCGATCTTTGCCAATAGTGCCGGATCGAAATTCTTGGCCACCGGTGACGCCAGCGTGCCGTCCGGTTCGATCTTGAACCAGACCAGACCTTTGGCGCCGAAGTCGTGTATGACGTATTCGGTAAGCTCGTCGATTCCCTTGCGCGAGTAGCTGGCCGCGCCCCCCTTGGCGTTCAGGCCGCGCACTCGCTTGCCATCGTCAGCCGCGGCGCGGAACACGCGAAACTCTGCCTGCGCGGCCAGGTCGGTCAGGTCGACGATGCGCAGATCGAAACGCAGATCCGGTGCATCGTGGCCGTATTGCTCCATCGCCTCGTCATAGGTCATGCGCGGCAGCGGCAGCTTGACGTCGATTCCTGACAACGTTTTAGCCAGCCGCGCGACCAGGCCGTCGATGATGCCGATGACGTCCTCGCTATCGACGAACGACATTTCGAGGTCGAGCTGAGTGAACTCCGGCTGGCGGTCGGCTCGCAAATCCTCGTCGCGAAAGCAGCGGGCGACCTGCACGTAGCGGTCATAGCCGGCCACCATCAGGATTTGCTTATAAAGTTGCGGCGACTGCGGCAGCGCGTAGAACTCGCCCGGATGCACGCGGCTGGGAACCAGGTAGTCTCGCGCCCCCTCGGGCGTGCTGCGTCCCAACATAGGCGTTTCGATTTCGACGAAGCCGTGTTCGTCGCAATAGTCGCGCATCATCTTGATCAGCCGATGCCGCAGCGTCAGGGTGCGCTGCATGTCAGGGCGGCGCAGGTCGAGATAGCGGTACTTCAGCCGCAGGTCTTCGCCCGGCAGTTCCACGGCCCCGGGCTGAAACGGCGGCGTGTGGCTGCGATTCAAAACCTCGAGCTTTGTTGCACGTAGCTCGATCTCGCCGGTGTCGAGCTTGGGATTGGTCGTCCCGTCGGGCCGATGGGCGACGCGGCCCGTGACCTGGATCACGAACTCGGTCCGCAGGCTGCGGGCCAGCTCTTGCAAGTCGGTGCCGGCTTCGGGAGCAAAGACGATCTGGGACCGGCCAAAGCGATCGCGCAGGTCGACGAACAGGACCCCCTTATGGTCCCGGTAACTATCGACCCAGCCGCACAATGTCGCATCTTGACCGACATGTGTGACCCGCAATTCGCCGCAGGTATGCGTTCGCAGCACCGTAAACTCCTCACTGGCTTAGGCTAAGAGAGAACGAGCCGAGTATTTTAGACAGACAGGCCGTGCGGCGAAAGGTGACCGAATCGCGGCAATCGAGAGCTTTTTTTCACGGGACTCGGGGCCGAAATTCGCTCGCCGAGGTCGCCGGGTCAATCCGCGGTGGGCGAACCGGCCGCTCGTCCCGGCCGGATGCGCGGAAAACGGCCCCTTGCCAGGCAATGGGAATGCCAGTCCCAAGTTAAATCGGCACGGCATTTTTTCGAACGATCTTTATTGAATCGTCGAGTTGGCATCGTTAGTCTATGTCGAAGTGAGATGCACGCGACTTTCACAGTCGCTACGCGAGTGAGATTCGGCATGTGAACTTATCGTTAGTTCGCCGTCGTCCAGGGGTAGCTTGTGAATCTTTCTTAGTGCCGGACTGATCGTCGCAAGAATTTGCGACCGTCACTTCTCTTTTCCGGACGAATCCCACGTATCGCAAGGCCCTCTGCATGGGCCGCATTTCGCGGCCGTATGTGGACGCATTCATGGCGCCATCACAACGAACGCCTGAACACTTGAACGCGCATCCTCAGAAAACTGTTAAGGGAATTGAATGAAAACGTTGCAAGCAAGAATTCGCGGATTTACGACGCTGCTCGCTTTCCAACCGATCCTGTCGATCGCAGGTTTGATTCTTTCCGCATCGAGTGCTTCCGCCGAAGTCCGCGCGGACCTGAACACTGTGGCACTTTCCGGCATGGCCGCCCCCGGCGTCAGTGGAGCGACGTTTGCGGATTTGACGATAAGCGGTCCCACGATCAGCCCGACGGGCGTGGTAGCATTTACCGCGATTCTGCAGGGGAGCACGACAAACGGTGGTATTTTCACCAGCCTTTCTCCGGGAAACCTGTCGCTGGTAGTGCTGCAGGGCGCCAACGCGCCGGGAACCAGCGGCCAGTTCTTGACGGGCAATACGAGCGTTCCCATTAACCCGGCCAATGAAATCGCGGCTTCCGGCCTGCTTACGAATAATCGTCAGGGAATCTGGGTTGGTCATCCGTCGGCCGACACTTTGGTCGCGCTGAGTGGAAATCCGGCGCCGCTGCCCGGCGGATTTTTATTCGGAACGGCGCCTAGTGCTTTCAGCGACTATTCGCCGGTCCTCGATTGGACAGGCGACGTCTTATTTCAAACGGGTTTGCAAAATAGCTCGGGCCAGGCCATTAGTGGCGCGGCCGTCAACTGGGTGGAAGGGGGCGGAGCTCCACCGTCCGCCATCGCGCGAACCGGAGGGCCTGTGAATGGATATGATCCGACCGCGAGTTTCACGTCACTGGGATCACCCGGCATTGCCTTAAATTCGCTAGTTGCTTATTCGGGAACATTCAATGACCCGGCGGCCGGGATCGTTAACGGTTCGGGCATCTTCGCGGGGGCGCCAGGGATTCAGAGCCCAGTCGCTGTTACGGGCGGGATTGCTCAGGGCGTGCTTAATGCGACGTTTCAAACGGTCGGCTTCCGATCGACGTCGACGGGCAGCAGCGTTCACGTGAATGTCGCGGGTAACACGATCTTTTTTGGAACGATCACGGGTCCAGGTGTCCAGCAAGGCGTTAATGATCATGGCGTTTGGCTATCCTTCGGCTCTATCGGTTTTCCGGCGAGTACGCTTGTAGCCCGCCAGGGTGACCAGGTTCCCGGATTGCCGGCCGGCACAATGTTTTCCGCATTCACCGATAGCGGGCTGGGGAACGGCTCGGCCGCAATTCTGGCGCAAATCTCTGGACCGGGGATCGCCGCGGCGAACAACACCGGTATTTGGGAGGGTGTGCCAGGGAATCTGCATCTGTTTGTTCGCAACGGCGACTCGATCGCCGACGGATCGAACGCGCCGCTGATGGTGAATGGCCTGTCGCACTTCACCATGAATTCCATCGGTGACGTCATCGCCCAGCTTAGCGATAACAGCATCATCGGTGAAAGCACTGCGGGCCAATTAATGGTCATCGCGCGCCCCGGCGATTCGATCCAGGTCGCCCCAGGCGATTTCCGCACCATCCAATCGATCGTTACCGTAGCGGGGGGCGAGACCAGCGGCGGCGCGACGGCGCTCAACGACATGGGCCTCGTGACATTTACCGCCACGTTCACCGATGGCTCGATGGGCACCTTCGTTTCCAGCGCACTTGCGGTGCCGGAGCCATCGACCGTGTGCCTCGGTGCACTCGGAGCACTGGTCCTGCTGGCAGCACGGCGCAGGAATGCGCTGGCGCGTTCGGCAAATGGCTGATGAATCTCGCTGAATCAAACAGCACGCCGAGTGGCGGGGGCTTTATGCCTGCGCGACCGCGGCGACCTGCGCTGCCAAGTCGGCCGACGATTGATTGTGGTCGCAGGGTACAAACCGGCATTCGCTGAGGCTGCGAAACCAGGTCAATTGACGTCGCGCGAAGGCCCGGGTGCGGTTTTGCACGAGCGTGATCGTCTCGGCGAGCGTGTGTTGGCCTTTCAAGTGTTCGATCACTTCGCGATAACCCAACGCCTGCGCCGCAGTATGGCTGAAGGCGTTTGCAAACGTGGTAGAATCCTGGTCGGTGGTAGCCGCGGAACCCGCCGCAGCTGACGCACCGTCTTCGGGGGCTTCTTGAGAGTGCGAAAGTAGTTCACGCACTTCGTCCACCAGTCCGGCGGCGAACATCGCCTCGACCCGGGCGTTGATCCGCTCGTACAGTTCGGCGCGCGGCCAGTCGAGAACGAAGACCCGGCATTCATCGGACGGCCGCGGCTGATTGAACTGCTTTTGCAGGTCCGTGATCGGTTGCCCGGTTTTTTCGAATACTTCCAGAACCCTGATCAGCCGCTTGGTGTCTTGCGGATGAAGGCGCGCGGCCGCTGCCGCGTCGACGGCGCGGACCTTATCGTGCAGCCAAGTCGCGTTCTGCTGCGCGGCTTCGGCCGACAGCCGCTCGCGAAATTCCCAATCGGCCGCGGGGCCTTGGAAGATGCCACGTAACAGGGCCTTCAGATAAAGTGGCGTTCCGCCGACGAAGATCGGAGTCCGGCCGCGCGACAGAATGTCGGCCGTCGCGTGCTCAGCAGCGTCGACGTACTGCGCCAGGCTGAACGTTTCGCTTGGTTCGACGATGTCGATCAGATGGTGTGGGACTGCCGCGCGCTGGTCGAGAGATGGCTTCGCCGTGCCGATATCCATGTGCCGATACACGGCCATCGAATCGAGCGAAATGATCTCGCCCGCAAGCTGCCGGGCGAATTCGATGCCGACGGCGCTTTTTCCGGCCGCGGTGGGCCCGGTAAGAAACCAGCAATCGGCAATGTGGGGAAAAGTCAAATTCGTGGAAGGTCTGCGGAGTGGGTAGGGGAGTAATTCGGGGGCGGAGAGCCCTTCGCACCCCCGATTGCCTGATCGTGGGGGGCGGCTTAAAGTGGACCGTTCCGCTGTTCGCCAAAAGGTGCCCCCCGTGAGTGATGCCAACACGATCCTAACACGACTGATGGCCGTGATCGAGGATCGGCGCGCGCATCCCAGCGAGCGATCGTACACGTCTAAGCTGTTCGCCGGCGGCGTCGAAAAGATCGGGGCCAAAATTACCGAAGAGGCGGCCGAGGTCGTCGAGGCGGCTCATGAAGTGGCCACGCCCGAGGGGCGCGCTCACCTGGTGCATGAAGCGGGCGACCTGATTTATCACCTGTTCGTCATGCTAGGCTTCAAGGAGATTCCGCTGGCGGAAGTCGAAGCCGAACTGGCACGACGCTTTGGCATCTCGGGGCTCGACGAAAAAGCGGCACGACCGCCCAAGGAACAATCTGGCTGAAACCATGACGAATTTGCGTATCGGGATACCCAGCAAGGGGCGCTTGTCGGAGTTGGCTGGCGAGCTGTTGAAAGAGGCGGGGCTCAACTATCGCCGCCCCGATCGCAGCCTGTTCGCGCGCTGCCGCGACGTGCCGATCGATGTGACGTTTCTGCGCACCGAAGACATTCCCGTGCTGTGCGCCGAGGGCGCGATCGACATGGGGCTGACCGGTAGCGACCTAGTGGCCGAGCATCGCGCCGACACCATCCAGCGGCTGCCACTGGACGTAGGGCATTGCCGCCTGGCGATTTGCGTACCCGAAGCGGGCGACGTGCGCGAGCCGCGCCACCTGGCGGGCCGGCGGATCGCCACCAGCTTTCCGAACACCACGCAAGAGTATCTCGAAAAGCACCATACGACGGCACACATGGTGCCGCTCTCTGGCTCGGTCGAGGTGATGATCGCGCTGGGGGTGGCGGACGCGATCGTTGACCTGGTCGAAACCGGCAGCACACTGGCGGCTAATGGGCTAAAGATTCTCGACGAGATCGGTCAGTATCAAACGGTGCTGATTCAGAATCGCGAGCGCCGCCACCCGGAACTGGCTGATCGCGTCGTGCGACGTTTGGAAGGCGTAGTGATCGCGCGCAGCTATTCGCTGCTCGAGTACAACGTCCCGCGCGGCAAGCTGAGCGATGCGGAAAAGATTACCCCCGGCTTCAATTCGCCGACCGTCAGCGCGCTGGAAGACGCTAACTGGTGCGCCGTGCGTGTCATGGTGCGCCGCGGCGAGGTGATTTCGATTATGGAGCAGTTGGAAGCACTCGGCGCGAGCGCCATTCTCGAGACGCGGATTACGAACTGCCGCCTGTGATCCGTGCGCCGCGGTAGAACGTCGCAACTACCGGCAGCGTCGCGTCGAACAGCAGTTCGTGGGGGTCTGCGGCGTCGTGGTGGGGCAGTTCAATGACCGCCAGATTCGCGAGTTTGCCCGTTTCGAGCGTGCCCACGTCCGCGTCACGGCCGAGCGCATGCGCTCCGGCGGCGGTCCCCAGCCACAGTACGTCGGCCGGCGCGATTTCTGGGAATGTTCGCGCGACATGCCGCATTTCGGCCAGCATGCTCAGGTCGGGATTCGATGCCCGGCTGTCTGTCCCGAGCGCCACGGCTGCGCCGAGCGCCATCAGTCGCGGCAGTGGATGACGGTCGTGCCCGAAGTAGGCGTGGGTTCGTGGGCAGTAGACCAACGACATTCGCTCGGAATGGACGGCCAGGTATTCCAGCTCGATGTCACTCAAATAATTGCCGTGAATGACAAGCGCTCGCGGCGCCGCGGCCAGCACCTGCAAATAGGCAAGCGGCAACGTCCCATGAGAAAACGCCGTCGGCTCCCAGACGCCCAGTTCTTCCAAGAAGCTGCGAAACGGTCCGCTGCCCGCGGCGAGCAGTTCGAGCTCCTCGCGCGATTCAGCCAGGTGCATGGCCACCGGCAGGCGGCGCTCGTTTGCCAATCGCACCAGTCCGACGAGTAGTTCTGGATGTACCGAGTACGGGGCGTGAGGGCTAAGGCCTGCGTGCCAATCGGTGTGGTCATGTCGCGCAGCTGCGGCAAGCTCGACGAGGTACTCGGCGGCGGCCAAACGTTCCGGCACTCGTTCGGCTAGCAACCCGCGCAGCTCATAAAACGCGACGAGGTCGAGAGGCGCCGTGGCAAGCGATTCTGCCGTCCAACCATCGGTGGCAATTTCGCCGAGCGTGGTGGTGCCAGCGCGCAGCGATTCGGCCAGGCCCGCGGCGATAGCCGCGCTCGTGTTTCCGCCGGCATCGCGTCGCGCGGCGATAACCATTCGCAGCCAGTCGGGCAGCGGCATGCCAGACTGGCCTAACGGTTGCCGGCAATCGCTGAACTCGAGATGGGTGTGCGCATTTATAAGGCCGGGCACGATCGCCACGTTCCCCAGGTCAATGCAATCGGCGGTCGGACGGGGCGAAACCGATACGATCCGCTCGCCACGCATCGTCATGCATCCGCCTGGCAAGGGAGGCCCACAAACAGGAAAGACGAACCGGGCCGTGAAGGATGTTCTGACGTCGTTCATGAACGGAAGATAGGTTGATGAGCTGCGCTGTAAGCGAGTGTCTAATTTACTTCGACCCCCTCACCCTGCTCTCTCCTCCACGCCCGCGGGGGAGAGAGCAGGGTAAGGGCTGCGTCAAATGAGTGTGTGCCTGTACCTAACACCAGCTATTTCGACACACTCGCCGCACTGCTCACCAGTCCTAATACGCCCCACGCGCTACCAGCGCCGGTGATTGGCATCAGGCTCGTCGAACCTTCGCCTCCCGGTTTGGTCGGGCGCGAAATCATCGGCCAGGAACCGTCGTCGCGTTGCGTTGCGACCAGAAATCCCTGCCCACGCATAATGACCGGATCGTGCGAATCGAATCCGGCTGCAGCCAGGGCATACAGCGATTGCCCGGTGGCCCAGGCGTCGCTGGCTAACTCCGCCGTTTGACTCCAACCGCCGTCGGCATTCTGCCGCTTCGCGATCGCGTCGACCCACGGCTGCCATTCAGCCGCGGGGCGTTCGAGTTTTCGCCAGAGCACGACGCGCATGGTGATCGATTGCGGGTCGTTATCGGTGGGCGTGTCGACGAGCCAGCGGATGGCCTTATCGCGCCCCGCTATGGCAGACTCGTCATTCGCTGCCGCGGCAGGCAATAGCGCCAACGTGGCGAACAGCGTCGCCCGCTCGTCGGAATGGCCGAACATCGGCGGACGCGTCTCGGGCCACGAGGCCCACGATCCGTTTTCGGTTTGATCCCCTTTGACCGTTGTTAGCAGGGTCTTCACACCCGCCTCGGCAATGGCATCCGGCTGCGGATCGGCCGCGAGCGCAACCGCCAAGGAAACCGCTTTCTCGTTGAACGCGCGCGGAATATTTTCCGGGCGTGGCACACCAGTCTTGCCATCGCCGGATTCGGCGACCCATTTCGTCAATTCGGTCAGCAGCGGATCATCGATCGCGTAACCTTTGAGCTTGGCTTCTCGCAGCGACCACACCGTCAGCGCGGCATGATGACACGACACGCATTTGTGCTCGTCGCGCCATAAAACTGCATCCTTGGCAAGAAAGTCGAGCCCGCGCTCGATGGTGCGATGGACGGCCGCGTCCGATTCCGCAGGCTCGGCAGCCGTTGCAAGATCGGTGCAGGCAAGCGTCACCACCACGGCGATAAAGAGGAATCGCATTGCCGAGTGTTCCCGCACGTGTCGAACCGCCAGGGTAGAGAGGCATCGCCGCTTGTGGCCGCTTTGAACTCATGCACTGTACCTGAACCCGTGCGCGGCCGCCAATTTCTGCGGATTTCGCCGCAGCAAAACTGCAAAGTCTGTGGCCGGGGTCTGCGACCCCCGGAGCGTCACTGTGAGAGCCGGCCTCGAAGAGGCCAGCTACAGAAAACCAGGCGCAGATTCTCCGCCCCGGCACTTTTTGGTGATTCGCCGCCAATAAAAACGGGCCGCCACGTGGAGTGCGAAATGCACGCGGCAGCCCGCCATGTCTGGCACGGAAGCTTGCCATTCCGCGCGGCGACAAAGAGAAGTCGAGCGCGATTCTATCAGCCGTGCGGTGATGTCAATCCTTCCCACCCAAGATGCTGTAATCCCTCCGAGGGGGAGATCATAGCATCGGGGGCAACAGCCACGCGTGCAGATCTTTGTGTGTATTTATGTGTTGATGGGTGTTAAGTCACCCACTTCTTGCTACGACAGCCGCACAATCAACACGCGTCGCTCCGCGTCTCTTCGTCTGGCTACTCTCTACCGGCTACTAACCACTGCTAGCGCCACATATCATCGCCGGCAAAGGGATGCGCGGGGCCTGACAACCGGGGTTTCGGCAAAGCGCGGAGCGCCTGTTCGGCCAGGCGTAGATCTTCCTTGGTGCTGATCTTCATATTCATCGGCGAGCCGCGGACGATCGTGACCGGCTTGCCCAGCCGTTCGACCAGTTGCGCATCGTCAGTAGCCTGAAAGCCAGCCCGGCGGCCGTACGCTTCGATCAGGATCGTGCGGCGAAACACTTGCGGAGTCTGCGCTTCCCACAGTCCGTCACGCGAGACGGTTTCTTCGATCGAGTGACCGTCCTTGACCCGTTTCAAAGTCGAGGCGACCGGCAAGCCCAGGATCGCAGCGCCGCTCTTTTCGGCCGCGTCGAAAACCTTCGTAATCCAATCGTCGGCTATACAGGGGCGAGCCGCGTCGTGGATCGCAACATAATCGGCCTCGGGCTTGAGCTTTGCGATAGCGTTCTCGACCGAATCTGCCCGCTCCTTCCCGCCGTCCACGACGTCGATCCCCAGGATCACTACGTTGGCCGAGAATTTGAAGTTGAAATATTCGCGATCCTCAGGCGAGATCACCAGGATCACCTGCACGACGTCGGCGCGGTTCAAAAACTTCTCGGCCGAGTGCAGCCACACAGCCCGATCCGCCAGCGGCGCAAACGGCTTCTTGTAGTTCTTGTCGTTAAAACGGCTGCTAGCCCCAGCGGCCGGCATGATGACAGAGAATTTGGCCACGGCGACACACTTTCGTAAAGGCGTAAGAGGCGATTGCAAATCGTCCTTGATGAGGGACGAGTCATTAATTGTCCGTGCGCCCTGTCGAGCGTCAAGTTCGCCGGCGGCGCAATAAAAAACCCACGGCCCGCTTTCGCGAGCCGTGGGTCGAGTGTTGCAGATCCTTTTAACTTCGCCCTCTACACCGCGAGTATAGAGGGGGAAGAAAGCTAGTCCTTCTTGTACGGCATCAGGATTTCGGCCTCGGGCAGGCCGGCGATGCTCTTGAACTCGCCGTTGGCAATCGCCTTGCCCAGCTTCGTGACCGTACGGAAGTAACGATCCGAGACCGGCTCGCGGGTCAGCTTGCGGGTCAGGTCCTGGCAGACGATGTCGGCCGCCGAGCGAACGATCTCGTCCTGGCTGCGGGCCGCGTACAGGGCCGTGCAGAGAATCGTGATCGCGTCTTGCACGCGCTGCGACAGCTCGGACATGCGGCACTGACGATCGGCCAGACCGAGCTGATGGCGACGCATCGTGCCGCTGACTTCCATGCGGCTGCGACCGAGCCATTGTGCGGCGAACTCGGCATGCTTCCGCAACGTCTCGGGCATCGGGGGCAGAGCCGACCAACTGGGACGGCTGACCATCTGGCCCAGGTACCACTTGCTGTAAGCAGCCAGCGGACCCTTCAGCGCCCAGGCGTGGGCCGGGTTGGCCATGTTCGGCTTCTTGATGCCAGCCGCGTGCAAAGCCTTGCCGATCGGTTCGAAGAACTGCACGCCGTGGTGCTTGACCAGCGACTTGAAGAAGGCCATGCCGAGCATTTCGCCTTCCCCTTCGTAGATGCACGGAGCGAGGTACTCGTGTACGTTGTCGCCGAAAATGTGCCCGTGGAGGAACGAGCGGCCGCCGTGGGTCTTCATCAACAGCTCGATCGCGGCTTCCTTTTGCGATTCGCTGCCGAAGATCTTGGCGATCACGCATTCCATTTCGCTGCGATAGCCCTTGTCGATCAGGCCGGCGCACCACTCGACCAACGAGTCGCAAGCGACGATCAACCCGGCCATGCGGCCCAAGCGGCGCTCGACAAGCTCGCGCTGAACGATCTCTTGACCGTAGGTCTTGCGATAGCGAGCCCAGGGGAGCATGTTGGCCATCATCAGCCGCATCGTGCCGGCGGCGTTGGCGCACAACGAGACGCGTCCCAGGTTCAGGCCGTGATAGGCAATCGTCAGACCGTCACCCTTAACCGGCTTCAACAGGTTGGCGGCGGGGACGCGGAAGTCCTTCATCACGAAGCCCTGGTTCGACGCATAACGCAGAGCGTACAGGCCGTAAGGCTTGAAGTAAAAGTTCTCGCTCTCCTGGTCCGGTATGTCGGCGATGAACACGGCCGGCTTCTTGTCCAACAAACAGACCAGGCCGATCGTGCGACCGCACATGACGTTGGTGATAAACAGCTTCTCGCCGTTGATCACGTAATCGTCGCCGTCGCGCGTGGCGACCGTGCGCAGGGCCGTCAGGTCCGAGCCGGCGTTCGGCTCGGTCAGTGCGAAAGCCGATAAGCGTTGACCACTGGCCAACTGCGGCAGGTATTTCTTCTTCTGCTCGGCATTGCCGAACGAGCGGACCGGATCGACCGCGCCGATACAGCCGTGTACGCTGGCCATGCCAGCGATGGTGCCGTCAAGCGTAGCCATCTTGGTGAGGAACGGAGCGAACGACGAGAACGGTGCGCCTGAGCCGCCGTATTCGCGGCCGACCAGCAAGCCCCAGTAGCCGGCGGTGCCGAGTTCGTCGAGGACCTCCTTGGCGATCCCCTTCTTCGTCTCGTTCAGGACCGTGCCGGCTTCCACGTGCTTACGCACAACGGCCAGCGAGTCGTCCATTACCTTCTGCACGTGCGGCGGAGTCTGCGCCGGGGTGCTGATGAATTCGCTGATCGGCGTCTGCGCGTCCCACACCGCGCGGTGGGCCGGGCTGTTGACGGTTTGATACTGTGGCGCGAACAGGGCTTCGACCTGATCGTCGGCCTTGTCGACCGCACCCATGCGGCGGGCTTCTTCCGCGCTCTTGCCGCCCAGCTTCAGCGCGACTTCGGCAAAGGATTCTCTTTCAACCTCGGGCGCGTGGCTGCCGTTGGCTGCTGACCCTTTTTTCGAATCGGGTTCTGTATCGACCGCGCGACTATTCATCGTCATTCCCCTTGCGTTAGGAACGCCTTTGGCATGGCGGCCGGCCTACGGCGCGCAAAAGCCTAACGGGCATCGGATTGAGTAAAAAGTACCAGGATAACCGACCGCCACAGCCGGTGTATTGTAATCATACCCCCCACACGTTGCTACAACCGCTACTCGCCGTTTCGCCCGCTGTCGAGGCGTGTTTCGCCCCGCGCCAGTTAGCGCCTTTTTGCACTAAAAAGCATCTGCGGACTAGTGGGCGGCCGCATGCGCGCTGGCCGGGGCATACATGCCCTCGATTTCGCGTGCGTAATTTCCCTCAATGACCTTGCGACGCAGCTTCAACGTCAGCGTCAGCTCGTTACTTTCGACCGAGAACGGCCGCGTCAGTAACGTAAATTTTTGTACCTGCTCGTAATGCGACACCCCGGCCAGGCGCTGGGCGATCCGGCCCGCGTAAATCTCACGGACCTGCGGATTCGAGAGTGCCTCTTCGACCGTAGTGGCCGGAATCTCGAGTTCCTTAATCTCGGCCAAAAGCGGCTCGGGATTCACCACGATCAGGGCCGTCAGGTAGTTCTTCGCATCGCCGATCACCAGGGCCTGCGCGATCAACGGATCGGCCGTGAGCAGCGCCTCGAGGTTGACCGGGGCGATGTTCTTTCCTGCCGAGGTGACGATCAATTCTTTCTTGCGGCCCGTGATCTTCAGATAGCCATCGCTATCGATCTCGCCCAGGTCGCCGGTGTGGAACCAGCCATCGCGGAGCACCTCGGCCGTCGCCTCGGGCAGATTCCAATACCCCTTCATGACGTGAGGGCCGCGGGTGCAGATCTCACCTTCGTCGGTGATCTTCACCTCGACGCCGGGCAGCAATCGGCCGACGGTGCCAACCTTGGTGTCGGATTCCTGGCCGGTGGAAATCGTGGGCGAGGTCTCGGTCAGGCCATAGCCCTGCGAGATGAAGACGCCCTGCTCTTTGAAGAACAGGTGCGTGTGGTCCGGCAATGCCGCTCCGCCCGAACCGCAGTATCGTACGCGCCCGCCCAGCACCATTTGCAACATGCCCGGCTTGTCGGCCATGCCCTGTGCGGCGAGGAAACGTTGCAGCTTGTCGAAGAAGTAGGGCACGCCGTTGATCAACGTCGGGTGAACTTCCTGGCAATTGGCAGGCACCGCCTCGGGGCTGTCGGCAAGTGCGAGCACGGAACCGGCTGCGACCCAGGTGTACAGATCGCACGTTCGCGCGAAGATATGACTCAGCGGCAGCCACGTCAGGCGGACGTCATCTTCGTTGGGTACCCACATCTTCAAGATGGCCGACACGTTCGACGCCAGGTTCCCTTGCGACAGCATCACCCCCTTGGGCTCGCCGGTCGTGCCCGAGGTGTAGAGGATCGTCGCCAGGTCATCCGGCTTAACAGTTTCGAGTGCTTGCGCTGCGACCTTCTCGGCCGCTGCGTCGTCGATCTTGGCCGTCAGATCCGACAGCAGCGAAACCGCGAACGGACCGACCGACTTTGGACAGGGATCGAGCGAAACGATCTTCAGCGACTTGGGAAACTTCGAGGCCTGATCGACCAGCTTCTCGGCCTGATCAGGGCCCGAGAGAATGACAACCTTCGTGCCGCTATCGACGATCTGATAAGCGATCTGTGGCCCGGCCAATGACGCGTGAACGGGCACATGCGTGCCGCCGGCAACTTGAATCGCCAGATCGCTAACGATCCACTCGTAGCGATTGCGAGAAATTAGGGCGACGCGATCACCGTGCTGGACTCCCAAGCCCACAAGCGCGGCCGCGGTGCGATTGACGTCCCGGCGAATCTCGCCCCAAGTGACGGGTTGATATTGTCCGTCGCGCTTGACGAGCATGCCGGTCTTATCGGCGCTGTCTTTGGTCCGCGCGGCCCACAAGGCAACGATGGTCGGGGCGTCGATGCTCATGAAAAACCTGTTCAGACTCGTTCGAAGATAGTGGCGATGCCTTGACCGGCGCCGATACACATCGTGGCGAGGCCAAGATTGACGTTGCGATCAATCATGTTGCGAATCAGGGTCGTCGTGATCCGCGCTCCGCTGGCGCCCAGTGGGTGGCCGATCGCAATCGCGCCGCCGCGGACGTTGACCTTATCCTGATCGAGCTTAAGTCCCCGAATGCAGGCCAAGGCTTGCGAAGCGAACGCTTCGTTCAGTTCGACCAGGTCGATATCGGACAGCTTGAGACCAGCGCGCTTCAGCGCCTTCTTCGTTGCCGGAATCGGACCGGTTCCCATCACGCAGGGATCGACCCCCACGATGGCCGTGGCGACGATCTTTACCAGCGGCTTGAAGCCGAGCGCCTTGGCCTTTTCGTCCGACATGATCAACAGCGCCGCGGCGCCGTCGTTTAGCGGCGAGCTGTTGCCAGCGGTGACCGTTCCCATGCCAGGCATAAAGGCTGGCTTCAGCGAGGCCATCGATTCGGCCGTCGCGTCCGGGCGAACGCATTGATCGACTTCGATCAGCGTGCGGTTGCCCGCCTCGTCGCGCCCCCAGATGGGAATGATCTCGCGGCGGAACTCGCCGTTGGCATGCGCCTTGGCGGCCAACTGATGGCTGCGCAGAGCGAACGCGTCCTGCTCCTCGCGTGAAATGCCTTGACTCTGGGCCAGGAACTCGGCCGTAAAGCCCATCATCATCGCGCCCTTGCTGGTGCGCGTGAACAGCTTGGGATTCAGGTCGATATCCTTGTCCATCGGGATGTGGTGCATATGCTCCAAACCACCGACGACCTGCACGTCCTCGCTGCCGGCCACGATGGCGTGCGAGGCTTGGTTGATGGCTTGTAGCGCCGATCCGCACAACCGGTTCACGGTCGTACCGCCGGTGGCCAGCGGCAACCCTGCCAGCAGGCCGACGACGCGGGCGACATCCATGCCTTGCTCGCCTTGCTGCTGCGTATTGCCCATCACGACGTCTTCGATCTCGTTGGGATCGATGCCGGTGCGCTCGACCAGGGCTTTGACGACCGTGGCCGCCAAATCATCCGAGCGGATCTCGCGAAAGACCCCCTTTTCCTTGTGCGCGCGACCAATCGGCGTGCGGACGCAATCAACTACGACAGCTTGTTTCATGGTTCTTAATTCCTGGTAGCGCCGGCTGAAGGCGAAGCTGTTCAGCGGCGGGTTGTGAGCAAGCTTTCTTATTTCGACAAGCCGGATGTCACCTGCGACGCTCTTCCGGCGAAATTTACTTTCTTACTACCGTCTGACTCGGGAACGAGTTTCTGACGACACCTGTTACGGCACGATTTTCGATCCGCGGCAGCTTAGGCGGGCAGATCGTAAAAACCCTTGTTCGCGGCAGCCAACTCGGTCAGCATCGGGGTCGGCTGATAACGCTCGCCCAATCCGGCAAACGGCTTCAGCAGTTCGACGATCTTCGGCAGACCGATCGTGTCGGCCCAGAACAGCAAGCCCCCCTTGAACGGCGGAAAGCCGGTCCCGAAGATCAGTCCGAGGTCGACGTCCTGCGGCGCTGCGACTTTCTTCTCAGCCAGGATGCGAGTTGCTTCCAGGATCATCGGCAAGAACAAGCGGTGAATGATCTGCTCGTCCGACAGCTTCTGCGGCTTGCCGACGTGCGGGCCGATGATGTCAGCCAAACTGGGATCGGGCGAACCATGTCCCCCCTTACCCTTGTAAGCGAAGAAGCCGACGCCCGCCTTTTGTCCGATGCGGCCAGCTTTGACCATCGCTTCCAGAATCGGCGATTCCACAACGCGAGTCGGGAACGCCTCGTGCATCACCTTGCCGGCGTGGTAGCACGTATCGAGACCGACGACGTCGTATAGCGTGATCGGCCCCATCGGCATGCCGAAGGACTTGGCCGCTTTTTCGATGGCCTTGATCTCAACTCCCTCGCGCAACAGCTCGAGCGCCTCGGTCATGTACGGCAGCAAGAGGCGATTCACCAGGAAGCCAGGACCGTCGTTCACAACGATCGGCGACTTGCCAATCGCCTTGGCATAGGCCACGGCCGTGGCGATCGTCTCGTCGTTGGTTTTCGCGCCGCGGATCACCTCGACCAGCGGCATCTGCCGTACCGGGTTGAAGAAGTGGATCCCGCAGAAACGCTCGGGGTGCTTCAGCTTTTCGGCTAGGCGCGTGATCGAGATGGCCGAAGTGTTCGACGCCAGGATGGCCCCGTCTTTCAACTTCGGCTCGAGCCGGGCGTACAGTTCTTGCTTGGCCTCGGGCTTTTCGATGATCGCTTCGATCACCAGGTCGCACGCGGCAAACTCGCTGTCGGTCGACGTCGCGTTGACGAGCGGAGCGTACTTCACCATTTTCTGCGCGTCCGGTCCACGCACGGCCTTGTTGAAAGAAACTTCCTCCAAGACCTTTTGCACGCCGCCGGCCAAGGCCTTCGGCATGGCGTCAGTGATCGTTACGCCCATGTCGCGCTTCAAGCTCGCGGCAGCAATGCCGGCGCCCATGATGCCAGCCCCGATAATGCCCACCGATTGAATCGGCTTCGGCTTCACATTCGGGTTCGTAACGCCGGTCTCTTTCTTGTTGCGATCGGTCAAGAAGAAGATGTTCAGCAGCGAGCGATTGATCGGCGAACCGAACAGATCGGCAAAACCTTGTGCCTCGGCCTCGCTGGCCGCCTCGATATCACCGCCGGCCGAACCGATCATGACTTCGAGCGCCGCGATCGGGGCCGGATACTGCCCCTTGGTCTGCTGCTGGATAAAGGCATTCGCCGTTACGCCCAGGAACATTAACTCGGTCTCGTCTATCGGCAGCGGGCCGTCCCACACTTTCCGATCCGCGAGGTACTTCTGCGATTTGTTTTCAGCGCGGATCAAGTTGATCGCGGCTTCGCGCAGCTTCTCGCTGGGCACCACGTCCGAGACCAGGCCCAATTGAACGGCCGTCTTCGCGTCGACATTCTCGCCGCTCGAAACCATTTCGACCGCGTTCGACAAACCGAGCAAGCGTGGCGCACGGGCTGTACCGCCCCAGCCGGGATAGATCCCCAGCTTCACTTCGGGAAAACCCATCTGGGCCTTCGGGCTGGTCGACAAAATGCGACGATCGCACCACATCGACAATTCGGCGCCGCCACCGAAGCAGCCACCGTCGATCGCGGCGACCGTGACGCACGGAAACTGCGACAGGCGCTGAAACAGCTTACGGCCGCGCGTCGACAGTTCGACTTTTTGATCACGCGTGATATTTTTCGCCGCCAGAAACTCGCGCACGTCGGCGCCGAAGATAAAGATTCCCGGCTTCGCCGAATCAAGGATCAGACCCTTGAGGTCTTTCTTCTTTTCCAATTCATTGAGGTGCTTTTCCAGCTCCTCCAGCACAGGGCGAGAGAGGACGTTCGCCCCCTTGTCCGCCGCATCAAAGGTGAGAACAGCGATGTCCGGCTCGGCCATCGACAACTTGATATTGGACGCCTCGGGCATGGCGAATGATTCCTACGGTCTACTGGAGCGAAGATCGAGAGAGGAGTAAGCTGGCTAGCCCCCATCGAAAGCACTGGGGCCGGCACAGAGAAAAACCTTCCGCATGATAGATTTCTCTTTATAACACGGCCCAATAGCCGCGGCAGGGGCCGGCGCATTAAAAACTTTCAATACTAACTATTTATTTCTTGCGCATTTCGCGGCGGGCGTTTGGCTTGGTGTGGGGCGTCCGGCGAGCGGTTTCGGCCAGTTTCATGAGACCACCGGGACGCCTCGTCGGCCGACCATGACCGCCGGCGAATTCATCTGACAATGATCCCCTGCGATCCCCGTTTTCCACGAGTCGAGACGATGGCTGCAACGACCGGAATCGACGCACCCCGCCCGAGCGGCTCAGGCCTGCTGGCTTGGGGAGCGCTCGCCACGCTGTTCGTTGTCCCCGTGGTTTGCGAATCGCTCGCCCTGGAAGCCACGGGCTCGAATGACCGGTCCCCGGCCCTGGTATTGATGGCGCTCGTGGTCGCCGGCGCCGGCATGACCACGCTGGCCATTTATTGGCGCCGAATCGTCACCCGTCTCGGTAACGCCGGCCTGGCTACGATTGCCTCGATCGCGGGACTGCAGTTCCTGGTCTCTTACGCCTCGCGAATCGTCGGGTCACTGGCGGGAGCACTGCTCGGGCCGATGTACATTTTCGTCGATGGCCTGGGGAGCAAGGGACTGAGCTGCCTGTTCCTCGGCGTGCTCGTTACGATCTTGCCGCAGCCCGGGGCGCTTTCGTTAGCACTGCTGACGTTATTTACCTTGAATGTTTTGACCAGCGGACAGGTGGGGCTGATGGCGCTCGTGTTTCTCGCCGTCAGTATCGTGTTGCACGAAGGTTTGGCGGCGCTGTTGGGTGTTACGGTTGGCGACCAGGACAGCAGGCACTCGTCTGGCGCGCGCTGGTCGCTTGCTCTTCGTGCCGGCCTGGCAATCGGGCTGGCCAACGCGCTGTCGCTTTATGCACAGTACGCGCTTTACGAGGTGTTGTTGCGCCTCGATTACGCCCTGTGGTACAAGCTCTCGGTATCGATCATCACCGGCCTGATTTATGGCGGCATCGGCGCGGGCTGCGGCGTTCTCATCGGTTTGCGGTTGCGAAGGACCGCGCCATGACCTCGCCCGTCGTGCAAGAGCCGGCCGTTGTTGTCGAGGGACTCCGCTACCGCTTCGCCGAGCGGGAAGCCCCCTCATTGAGCGACATTACTTTTACGCTCGCCCCGGGTACGCTAAACGTCGTCGCCGGTCGCACGGGGTCGGGCAAGTCGACCTTGCTGCGGGCCTTGGCTGGCCTGATTCCTCATCACGCCGCCGGAGAAATGCTGGGCAGCGTGCAATTGTTCGGTCGCGACACGCGGTCGGCCGGCACGCACGAACTGGCCGCGACTGTCGGACTGGTGCTGCAATCCCCCGACGAGCAGCTTTGCACCACCTCTGTCGAAAGCGAGATGGCTTTCGGCCTGGCGAACCTCGGCCTTCCGGTGGAAGAAATCACCCATCGCACCGGTCACTGGCTTGATCGAATGCAGTTGGCAGCGAAATGCCACCAATCAACGACCACACTCTCGGGCGGGCAAAAACAACGGTTGCTGCTGGCTAGCGTCATGGCCATGGGAACCCGGTTGTTGCTGCTCGACGAACCACTCGCGCAACTCGATCCGCTCGGCGCCGCGGACTTGCTCGATCTGCTCGATGAACTGCGCCGCGACGGGCTAACAATTATCGTCGCCGAACACCGACTCGAAGATTTAATGTCCCGGGCTGATCGCATCCTGATCGTCGATCGTGGTCAAGTACTGGCCGATGGCATCGCACAAAATGCCGATATCCAGGAAGCACTAAAGTCCACCAGGCTCGTCGTCGACGCGCGGATCAACAAGCATTCAAACGCGAGCCATGCGGACATCGCGACGAAGAACCCACATCCGATCATTTCTGCGAGCAACCTGGCAGTACGGTTCTCGCGAAAACTGCCGCCGATCTGGCAGGGGCTCAATCTCGCGATTCAGCCGGGCGAGCGCGTCACGGTCGTCGGGCCGAATGGGTCAGGCAAAAGCACCCTGTTGCACGTCCTGGCCGGACTACAAAGGCGGTCCGAGGGGCGCATTGAAATGTCGGCCGGCGAACGCGGCATCGCGCCGGTCGCCCTGGTGCCGCAAAATCCCGACTTAACGTTGATCGCGCCGACCGTTGCCGACGAACTCAGCTTCGGCCCGCGCCGGTTTGGACTGTCGGTCGAAGAAGCAACGAGCCGCAGCCACGATGTCGCAGAACGACTTGGCATTGCTGAATTGCTTGACGAGCCCCCGTTGGCTCTCAGCCAGGGGCAGCGACTGCGCGTCGCCCTGGCGTCGGTCCTTACGATTCGTCCTCGGTTGCTTCTATTAGACGAACCGACCACGGGACAGGATCCGGGCGAAGTGCAACGGTTACTCGCCGTGCTCACAGAATCGGTCGCCAAGGGAGAAACCGGGGCGATACTGTTTTCGACGCACGACTTGCGCATCGCTGCGCAATTTGCGAGTCGCGTGCTGGTACTCGCGGACGGAAAAGTGCTGGCCGACGGTCCGACGTCCGTGTACCTGGCGGATGAGGCATTGCTTGAGCGTGCTCGGCTACGTCGCGGTACGCGGATGGCCTCGAACGGTTTACAAGCACACGCGCCAGAGTCAGAAAATATTGCTTCGCGCGCAGGTGCCCCATGAGTTACAGCGAAGTCCTGACATCCACCAGCGATACATGGCTCGCGCGACGCGATCCGCGGCTGAAGCTGGCCTGGCTCACGGCGATCTCGCTCGCGTCGGTGCTGGTCGATTCGACCACGGCGCTGTTGTTGCTGTGTGCCGCGACACTGATCGTAGCGCTGGCATTGGGCTGGTCCGCGCGGGCCTGGCTGTTCGTCGGCGGACTGCTGCTGACGGTCGTGTGGGGCACGATCCTGAGCCAGGCCATGTTTTACACCGTCGAACCGCGCACCCGGATCGTGACGCTCGTTCCTGAGTTTTCGGTCGGCCGGTTCTCGTTCGAGGGCTTGAGCCTGTATCGTGAAGGGTCCGCCTACGGCCTGTTGCAATCATCGCGCATCGTGGCCGTGATGCTCGCAGGCCTGTCGGTTTGCCTGTCGACCAGTCCCGAGCGATTGCTTGCCGCGCTCGCCTGGCTGCGTGTGCCGTCGGCCGTGAGCTTCATGACGGTCGCCGCATTGGGATTTCTTCCCACGATTGCCGACCAGTGGGGCACCGTACGACGCTCGGCGCGGTTGCGCGGCTATCGGCCGCGGCTGTGGCAACTGGGTACCGGTGTGTGGCATTCGTGGCGCACCGAGGCGGCGCTCCTGGTGCCGGTCATCGCCGCCGCCTTGCGCCGCGCGGCAACGCTGGCCACCTCGCTGACAACGCGCGGGTTCGACGCCGCACGGCCGCGAACAATCTATCCCGTATTAAGGATGAACAGCGGCGAGCAAGGTGCGCTGGTCCTCCTGTTCACGGGATGCCTGCTATTAGCAGCGCTCAAATCCGCCTATTGGCTCTCGGTCGCAGGCCTGGTGCGCATTCCCGCGCTGGCGACATGCTACGAGTTCGCGCGAAACTGGCTTTAAAGCCACGCACGACAAAAAAAAGATACCTGAAACCTTTTTCGCGCTAGCGGCGCTGCGCGGCATCAGGCCGGGCGGCCTGCTCGGCGCGGCCAGGTTGTTCGGCCCACCATTGCTTCCAGCCTTGCACCTGGTTGGCCAGCGGGGGCGGCGTTTGGCCGTCACCGACGTTGACGTCGCGGCCGACAATTTGTTCCAGGCTCGCGACCGCGGCAACTCGAACACTCAAGTCGTCGTCCAATCGACCGACCAGCGCGTCGAGGAACGCGATGTCCCGCAACTGCCCCATCGCGCAGACCGCCTGCCGGCGAGTTTCCACGTCCGCGTCGCCAGCCATACGCGTCAACGCAGCCGGACCCGAGGCGAAACCGTTGATCGCTAGCGTTCGTGCTGCTGCCACGCGCAACACAGCGTCGTCGTTGGTCAGCAACCGCTCGAGTGGCGCCGGATCGGTGACCATGCCAGCGGCGCCGAGTGCTTCGACGGCCGACAATGCCACCGTGCGATTGGGATCATCCAGCAGTCGCAGCAGAACCGTGGCGTGTGCCGGATCGGGGTGCATGGCCAAATGCCCACACGCCAGTCGCCGTACATCGGCCGCGGCGTGACTGGCCCCGACGTAGGCCATCCGCACGGCCGTCGCACTAGTGTCATCTTTGGTCGCACGCAGCAGATCGCGCCACACCAACGAATCGGTCTCGGCCATCGCGATCTCGGTCAGTTGTGCGACCGTCGAGGCGTCGAACGGCGTTTTCCCGGCGTTATCAGCCAGCTGATGCGCTGCTGTGCGCCGGGCCTGCACATCTTCGGCGACCAGTTGATTGAACAACTCGATGCGCGGGTCGGCACTATTTAGCACGGCATGGTTTGCCGCGAGCGCCGTCGGCGACGGTTGCGCGGCTGTCGCAACCTCGAGCGACGTGCCTCTGACCGCCGGCATCGGCACGGCCCACGGCTCGCCGGCCAATTGCGTCCGTTGCCAATTCTCGGAGAGGGCGTTCAATTGCTCGGCGCGGCTCTCGGGCGGTCCATCGCTATTGAATTCCAATGCCGGAGGCCAGCGTCGCGCCAACTGCTCAGCCGCCTGTTTGCGCGTTGCGAAGGGGGCTTCGTGCATGGCCGTGAGCAGTACGGGACCCGACTGCCCCAACGGCCAGCCTGCGACGGAATCGATCACTGCGCGGCGCACTTCGGCGCTACGATCAGCCAGCAGTTGCCGGGCGATCGTCGTGCCACGCTGCGTCGGGAAGTGCATAAGCGACTGTGCGACGCTGCGGCGGACTTGCCACGACGGATCGTTGGCCGACGCGAACACCGTCACGTCATCCCCGGCCGCCGAGAGTGCGAGGATCGCGCCAGCGCGAATCATCTCAGGCTCGTGGATCAGCAATCGTTGCAAATCCGTTTTGGCCTGCGGTTCTCCCAACTCGCCGAGCGCCCGAACGGCAGCCAGGCGGACATCAAGGTGAAAGTCGGCGAGCGCCGCTTCGGCGAATTCGAGCGCCTGCGGATGACGCCGCGCGGCAAGGCAAGCCAAGGCCGCGCCCCGCACGCGCGGGTTCGTATCTTTACGTAGCTCGAGGGCATGCTCCGGCAGGACACCGGTGCGGCTGATCGTGTAGGCGTACAGGCCGGCCTGGCGAACCTCGGCGTTCCTCGAGATCAGCGCCTCGGCAAAGTAGCGATTCGCCGAAGCATCGACGTGCCGCGCCAGGCCCCGCAACAGGTCGGCATGCAATTCGGGAGCGTAGCCATCGGCGTTTGGCTGGGAATAATCGTCGAGCAATTCGGCCAGCGCCGGTCCGGCAACCGCCCCGTCCTGTCCGGCGATTGCCTCGATGGCCGCGCGGCGTTGCGGCAGCCGCAGGTGTTCGTTGCGCACCGACTCGGTCAAGCAACGGTCGACCGTATCGTCGCCAGCCCGGGCCAGCAATATGGCCGCGTTGGTGACCGTGACGGGATCATCGTTGGTCAGTAGTTGAGCAAGGTCCGGGCGATCTTCCGGCGGCTGAGCCATCAGATTACGCAAGGCCGCGTGTTGCCAATGATAAGTAGGAGCCGGAGCATCGTCGGTCGTGGCGGCGGGTGCCCAACCGTCGTCCGCTAGCTCGGCCGGGGGAGGCAATTCGACGGCCGCGGGGCGTGCCGCGCTCGGCTCGTCGTGCGGCAGGCGGAATCCGTCATGTGCGGCGACTTGCGCCGCCAAGTCCGTCGGTGTTTCCAGCGTGCGGCAGCCACTCATGATGCACGAATGCGCCGCGGCCAGAAGGCCACAGAGAATCGCCGTGCTTGGCTGTCGACAAACGCCCATTACTGGCAAATCCTTTTGCCCGAAGTCAGGAAATCCATTTCCTCAAAAGGGATGCTCGCTCGTGCCTCATGCACGCACATCCCAACATTTACGCTATCGCTTTGTGGCCCTGGCTTGTTCGGTCGCTCCATCGGCGTCGGCCGGTTTATGACCGATGATGGTTTCCACGCCCGTGGCCAAGTCTTGCAGTTTGCGAATCTCGTCTTCGCTGAGCTTGTCTTCGCGTTTCTTTCGTTTCACGACGGCGATCATCTCGTCGATCTTGCCGACGACATCCATGAGCAGTTGCTTGTTATCGGCGGTCGCGGCACTCCCCAGGCCGCGCGACTGCACGTCGGGGGGACCGAGTACACCGCTGCGCAGGCAGGTTAAAAAGTACGCCTGCAGGTCGGGGGGCAGAACGTTTTGCGATTTGCCGACCGAGGCTTCTTCGGCAGGAACTGCCGGGTCCGCGGCAGCCACGGCGGCTGGCGGGGCTTTTTCGGCGACAGCCGGGGCATCGGCCGGGGGCGCGGCCCCATCGGCTGCAGGTTCTTCGGCCCCTTCTTCAACCGCGGGAGCCGCGATCGGCTGCGGGGCCGGCGTCAAACGCCCGACTTCCGCCGTCAACAGCGCGATCGTGCGTGCCACGGCGGGAATGTTCTTTTCCGGAAAGCTCTTCTTGTCGAGCGAACCCAGTGTACGAATCGCCTCGCAGCGATCGTCCAGCGGGGCGTCTTCGTCGGCGGCGAATTGGTTCAGCGCCGTGACGACGTCCACGTTGTTCGCCTCGGGCCAGCGACCAGCCAGCAGGCGCAACAGGTCCGACGCGCGACGGCGCGTGAAACTTTGCACCTCGGGCGTGATCCCGTCGGCTGGGGGATTTTTCAGCCAGGCCGCGAGAATCTGCACCAACTCCTTGCGATTTTCGGGCGTGATCGAGTTCTTCGTACAAACGATGTGCCGGGTCATGCCGGCAAACGCCGCCCACTGCAAATAGGCCGGGTACTTGTTGTCTTTGTTCTTCAGCACCGCGATCAAACGGGGAAGAGCTTCGGCATAAGGAACGACCCCGGCACCGCCAGCGTCGGCCCCTTCATCCGAGTTCAATTCGCCATAGGTCAGCAGAGCTGTGTACCGGGCAAATGGCGAATACTTCTGCCCCTTGCTGGCCTCGAACACTATGGGCAACAGCTTCGCCATGTCGCCGACGAGCTTAGTGTGCAGCGTCTTATCCGGGGCGCGCCAGAACCCCTTCATGTCGTTCTTCAGATCACGCCATTTCGTGTGCAACATGGCCCGATATTGCCACTGCGTCATCTCGGCGACAACCAGCTTGTAGTGGTTGTCGAACATCTTCTTGTCTTCTTCTCCCGCGGCTCCTTCGGGGAATCTCCCTTCGGCCATCAGCGCCGTCTTTTTGAGCTTCCATTCCTTGGGGTCGGGTTCGGCCTTGATCTCTTCGTAGTTGGGATTCTTCCCGCCCGTCACGGCCTTCTTCGGTGCGGGCGCTTTCGCCGCAACGGGCGCAGCGCGACCGGCTCCCAGCAGGCTGAGCACAGCCAGGGGAACGCACACCAGCCGGTAGTGACGAGAAATTGCTAGCATCTTGAAAGATCGTAATCCGCCGTAGCGGGCGCGACAACGTCCACGGCGACGCGCAAAACCGCTCGCTACTTTTTGCTGCAGTGTTTCAACGGCACGAGCAGAATTGCTGAAATGAGTCGCTCGAATGAGCTCGTGCGCGATGGTTCTTGAACTGTTGCATAGGGTCCTCTTCGACCGTCGACAAACCGGGCCCCCCCGGCCACGCATGGCGCCGACTTTCGTCCCCCTCAACAACAACTTCAGGCTACCACCGAAATGCGCGCGACGTCAAGTCGTTTCTCCTTGATACGCCAGCAGTTTACGTGCTTTTTGCCAGCCCTCCCAAGATTGGGGTGAAGCAGGGGCCCGCCGGCGATCAAAGCATGTTTGACAGCCGACTCGCGGCTCCCCTAAAGTTACCTTGGCAGCAAGCAATTCGGCGCCCCGAACAGCCAACACGGCCCCAAGATTCGGTCGAGGATCGCATGACGCTTCTCTACTACGATCCACGGTTTCTCGACCATCGCACCGGTGCGCATCCTGAACGCCCCCAAAGGCTTGAACAGATTGTCGCCCATCTGGCCCGGACGGGTTTGGACAGCCTCACGACGCGCCCGGCTTGGGAGCCGGTCACCGACGCGTCGCTGGGTCTGGTTCATTCGCTCGATTACGCGCGCGAGCTGGCCGCGTTCGCCCAGGCCGGCGGCGGGCATATCGAGAGCGACACGGTCGTATGCGCGCAAAGCTATGATGTCGCCCGACTGGCAGCAGGGGCAGCAACGGATGCGGTGCGACGCGTCGTTGCCGGCGAAGATCGGAACGCCCTCTGCCTCGTTCGCCCCCCCGGCCACCACGCGCTGGTCAACGCGCCGATGGGTTTTTGCCTGTTCAACAACATCGCCGTAGCGGCGGCGGTCGCCACGCGCGAGTTGGGCTTGGACCGGGTCCTGATCGTCGATTGGGACGTTCACCACGGCAACGGAACCCAGGATATGTTCTGGGAAGATCCGCGGGTGGGATTCTTCTCGATTCACCGCTGGCCGTTTTACCCCGGCACCGGCTGGAAGGATGAAACCGGCACGGGGGACGCGCTGGGAAGTACCCTGAATCTGCCCATTGAATTCGGCCTGTCGCGCAAAGAGTACATACGCTGCTTCGCCGATTCGCTCGACCGCTTCGCCACGCGTATACAGCCGCAACTGGTGCTGGTCAGCGCCGGCTTTGACAGTCATGCCGAAGACCCCGTCGGTTCGCTGGGCCTCGAAATCGAAGACTTCGAACCACTCACCGATGCCGTGCTGAACGTCGCTGACAGTTACGCCGACGGTCGGCTGGTCAGTGTCTTGGAGGGGGGATATAACCCCGGTATCCTGGCCGGCTGCGTGGAAGTCCACCTGCGACGGCTGCTGGGATCAGCGCATGTCGAATAGCGTTCCGTGTCTCGTCTCGATGTCTCGCACTGGCTCTCGACAGTCGCTTTACTGCGCTCGTCAATGACAAACGTGGCACGAATTTTTCGTAACGCCCCCCTCTCGCCTCTGGAAAAATCCTGTCATGAACGCCGACGCAAGCAAGCAGTTACTGGCCGATGTCGATGCCTATTGCCAGGAGCTGCGTCCCAGCGAGGAGCTGTGCTACGTCGAACATCGTTTCAATGATCAAACGATCGAGTTGGCGAAAAAATACAAGCTGCTAGGCATGCCGATCCCGGTCGAATACGGAGGGCGCGGCGCCGATTCGCTGACCTACGCCCGGGCCTTGGCGAGAATCGGGCGCGAGGGGACCGGCGTTCGCACGTTCTTCTCCGGACAGACCTCGATCGGCCAGTATCCGATCCTGCGATACGGCAACGTTGATCAGCACCGCCGTTATCTGGCTCCGTCGTCGCGTGGCGACATGATCCTGGCTTTCGGCCTAACTGAGCCTGACGCCGGCAGCAATCCGCTGGAAATGACCACGACCTATCGCCGCGACGGAAATCGATACCTGCTCAACGGCGTGAAGTACCTGATCTCGAACGGTGGTATCGCCAACGCCGTCGTGGCCTTTGGTTATCCGGAAGGGAAAACCGGCAAAGAGCGCCGCATGAGCGCGTTTGTCGTCGACACAGCAGGCGCCACGTTCGAGGCCGAGGACCTGCATGCCAAGCCTGGCATGTTCACGGCCAACACCGGCATGTTTCAGATGACCGATCATCCGGTGCCGGCCGAGAATCTATTGGGCGAAGAGGGAAACGGCTTCCGCATCGCAATGGGGACACTGGTCTCGGGCCGGTTAAGCGTGGCGGCCGGTTGCCTGGGGGTCATCGAAGACTGCCTTACCGAGGCGCTGGAGTACGCGCGGACGCGCGTGCAACATGGCAAGCCAATCGGTAAGCATCAACTGATACAGGAACACATCGCCCAGATCGAAATGGCCCGCGCCGCCAGTGACGCATTGGTCGAGCGTGCCGCCCTGGCAAAAGCCGCGAGCGATGCGGATTACAGTGACGCGGCCTTGGCATTGAAGGCTGACTTCCTGGTGGCCGAGGCGAAATTCTTCGCCACCAACGCTGCCTGGGAGGCGGCCGATCGGGCCGTGCAAATCTTTGGCGGTCGCGGCTGGTCCGAACTGTATCGCGTCGGACGTCATTTGCAGGACGTCCGCGTTTGCCGCATCTACGAAGGGACCGACGAGATCATGAAGTTGAAGATCGCGTCGGCACTATTAGGAAAAGATTTCGCCGCCTTCGGCTAATACCCTTTAGGCCGCAAGCGTACGCAATCGCCAGCCAGCGCGCCGCTATTCGCCGAGTTCTGTTCGGACTTGAGTCCAGGCGTGACGGATCACCTGATCCGCGGCAGCCTTGATCAGCCCGGGACTAAGGGCCGCGGCCAAACCTTTCAATTCTTCGATGCGAGCTTCCCAAGTGAGCTTCGACCCGGCGCCGTCCGGCGCGATGTTCAAGGTCGAAGCGACACGCATCGAAACCCCGATCCCTTCGGCCGCGACGTTCATCGTGGCCGACGTCGGCGGCTGCCGGTCGGCCAGCGAAATGAGCAGTCGCATCGTGCCGCGCAAAAACGAAAAGCCCGGCCGCACTACGGCCCGCAATGAATGATCGTCCACCCGCTCGGCCGACACGATGTCGGGCAGAATCTTCGTCATGCCGTCCAGATCAGTGAGCTGGGCATACAGCCGCTCGGGCGTGGCCTGAAAGTGCTCTTCACCACCGAACACAGCTTTGGGATTCGCCATTAGAGTCCGGCACGCCAGGGCATTCGTTTTCGAGAAATGTTCACAGCGAGCATTTTACGAACGTCGCACGACACCGCCTAGTCGGCCGCAAACCAAGTCGTGCGCGCGTTAGAGCAGGATCGTTCCGCGCGAGTAGAGCACGGCCTGCCCGGCGATTTCCACGCGCTCGCCGAGGTCTTTGCACCATAGTTCGCCGCCGCGCCGCGAGACTTGCAAGGCGTGCAATTCCGTTTTGCCCAACCGTTCGGCCCAATAGGGAACGAGCGTCGAATGGGCCGACCCGGTCACCGGGTCTTCGTCGATGCCGGCCTGCGGCGCGAAAAACCGCGACACGAAATCGATATTCTTGCCCGGCGCCGTAACGATCACGCCCAAGCTGGGCACTGTCTTAAGCAATGCCATATTCGGCACGAGCGCGCGCACCTCGTCTTCGTCGGCGAAGACGGCCAAGAAATCGCGCGATTTCAGCACCATCTGCGGCTGCCGACCCAATCCCTCGATGAGCCCCGCGGGCGGCGCGCAAGCAACAGGCCGCCGCGCGGGGAAATCCATCGCCAGCTTCTCGCCAGCCCGTTTCACCAACAGACGACCGCTGCGCGTCTCGAACGCCACTTCGTCGAGCCACGGCTCCAGGTGATCAAAGACCACGCGGGCCGACGCCAGTGTCGCATGACCACACAAGTCGACTTCGACCGCGGGCGTGAACCAGCGCAGGTCGTACACGCCCGGTTGGGCGCGGCGCAGGTAGGCGGTCTCCGACAGATTGTGCTCGGCGGCGATCGCTTGCAGCGTATCGTCCGGCAGCCACGTTTCGAGCGGGCAAACCGCCGCGGGATTGCCACCGAATACCTGCTCGGTAAAGGCATCGACTTGAAAGACAGGAATTGCCACGCGTCACCCTCGCTCGTGCATTGCAGCCGCATGAAACCTTATGCCGGCCTGCCCCGCACAGACAGCGATCCGCCAGCGAAAGTTCGCGCGCTTCGTCAAGCAATCGCACGTCGCGCAGCATCTCGTGCCCGCTACGGCTTGCGATAATGTACGACCAGCAACACGTCCGACGGAGGATAATCCGGGTGCGCCCGGCTATCGGACTTCACGACCGAGGGCCCGCTCTGGGGCGCGATGTTGCCAAAGATGTGCAGTACTTCGGCACCTGACTCGGCTAGCCAGGCATTGACGTCGGCTTCCAACGTCGAGAGCGCGTTTTCGATGCCCTTGAAAATTTTGATTTGTTGCATAAGGTCCGTTCAAAGTTGTCCCATGTGCCAGACAGGCATTTTACCGCGCGGACCTGCTGCCGGCGATCAACCGCGTAACGCAGTGGTGCGCCGCGCATGGCTCGAAGCCGGCGCGGATGGTACTGTTAGCCACGAGAGCTGCCCATTTTTCCGGTTGGCGAAGGCTCGACCGGAATCGCGCACGTCAACTGGCCAAAACGTTCCCAATCACACGCCCAGAGGGACTAACCGATGCCGCCACTATCGGGCATCCACATTCTTGATCTTTCGCTGTTATTGCCGGGTCCGCTGGCCACGCAAATCCTGCGCGACATGGGCGCCCGCGTCACAAAGGTCGAGCCCCCTAGCCCCGGCGATTACATGGCGTTATGGCCGCCAATGGTCGGTCCGGTCTCTGCGACCTACGCGGCAATAAATCGCGGTAAGGAAACCATGTCGTTAAATCTCAAGGAAGACGCCGACCGGCAGCGGTTCATGGAACTCGCGCGCGACGCCGACGTGGTACTGGAAGGTTTTCGGCCGGGAGTCATCGATAAACTCGAAATCGGTTACGAGCGGTTGCGCGCGATCAACGCCCGGCTCGTACTGTGCAGCATTTCGGGCTACGGTCAGAATGGTCCCTACGCGCAGCGGGCCGGACACGATCTGAATTACCAGGCCCTGGCAGGCGTGCTGTCGATCGCCGGGGGCGATGCAACCAGTCCCGCCAACCCACCGCTACAAGTTGCCGATACCGCCGCCGGATCCTACGCGGCGGCGATGCTCGTGCTGGCGGCGCTACTGGAGCGGGAGAAAACGGGCCGTGGCCGACACATCGACGTCAGCATGTCCGAGCAGTTGTTGCCGCTGATGTCGACTCTGTACGCCGCGGCCGGCGCGGAGGAGAAGGATCCACGCCGCGACGGAGAGTTGCTCAGCGGCGGGGCGCCCTGTTATCGGATCTTCCGCACCAGCGACGATCAATACGTCACGATCGGCGCGCTCGAGCCGAAGTTCTGGCTGGCCTTGGTCACTCGGCTGGGCATGCCGGAATTGGCGAACGCCCCCTTTCACGGCGGCCCCGAGGCCGACGGCACCGTGGTCCGACTGGCCGATGCCTTTGCCACCAGAACCCGAGCCCAATGCGAGGCAATGTTCGCCGAGGTCGATGCCTGTTGCGAAGCGGTGCTCACATTCAGCGAAGTTTGCCGCCATCCGCAATGGGTGTCGCGACGCAGCTTCGTTTCATTCCCCACGCCAGACGGTCGCTCGCTGCAGTTACCGAAAATGCCGGCGTCGCTGGCCGGCTTCGAAACCGACGAGCGAGACAAGTAGCTCTACGTTTGCGACACGCACAACGCATCAGATGCGGATGAAAATTCGCTTCGTGTACATCCACCACAGAATGGCGAACTCCAGCGCCAGTTGGACGACGATCGCCACGACGCCCGCCCAATTCCCTAGCCGGGCGGCGATTTCCCCGCCGACGAAACGCTGCGCGATCTGGTCAAAGGGAACAATCTCGGCTGCGATATAGATGAATATCGCGTTCGACCCGATCACCACAAACGGAAAGCACCAGCGGCGCCACTGCCAAATGTCGATCGTTTGATAAAACAGCGCCAACAGCAAACAGCTATACCCACCGGCCACCAGGGTGTACGACGACGTCCACATCTTCTTGTTGATCGGAAACCAGTTTCCCCAGGCAAACCCGACGGCCAGCGCCACGGTCGCCGCGGCGACCAGCAGCCATACCTTCTTCTGCGGCAGCACGCGAACGTTGGCCAGCAACTCGCCGCTCAAGAGCCCTATCAAGCAACTGCCGATCGCGGGGATCGTGCTCAATAAACCTTCAGGATCCCAGCCAAGATCTCTGAACCAGGCGCGCCCGGGCAGCAGCAGCCGGTCGACATGCCCCGCCAGGTTTCCTTCGGGTGTAAAGTCCCCCGAGCCAAAGCCCGGCACCGGCACCAGCGTCATCAGCGCCCAATAGCCCAGCAGTATTCCAGTCAACAGGATGGCCTGCCCGCGCGGACGCAGGTTGAGAAACACTATCGCGCCGCACAGGTAGCAAACAGCAATGCGTTGCAGCACGCCGACCCAGCGAATCTCGTTCAAACTGTTCGACAGCCCGCCGTAGAACAGCACGCCCAGCACATACAGCACCAGGGCCCGCCGCACGATGCGCGCGTATAGCTCGCCGCGATCCGCCAACTCGTCACGTTTCTTGCCCAGCGAAAGCACGATCGAAACGCCGACGACATAGATGAACAGCGGAAAGATCAAATCATAGAAAGTGAAGCCGTGCCACTGGCGGTGCTCCAACTGCTCGGCGGCAAAAGCCACCAGCGGCCAGTCCGACAATTCATGGAGCGCTGCGACCAGCCCATCGGCCCCCATAATCCAGAACATGTCGAAACCGCGCAGGGCATCGACCGACAACATTCTGGCAGGCGCGGAAGCGGATTCGGCGGGTGGCATGGAACAATCGGTGGGTACTGGTGGGCGGGCATCGACCGTGCCACGGCAGCGAAAGCACAAAATGGCCTCGGCAGCCGTCGGCTCGCCATTCTGGTCGTGTGCTGCCGTGGTAACAAGCCTGCGTTTCCGCTTTGGTATCAATTGCGTCGCTGGTTACACTGACCCGCAAGCTACGGTTCTTTAGGTGAGATGGCCGCGGTTCCGCAGCCAATGGGACGCGCCAACGGGAAAAACGGTGTGCGACAATCCTTGTTCATCGAACTGAGGAGGGTTTAGCCATGTTCTCGTCGCTGATGGGTGTGTTGATCGTGCTGTTCTTCCTGCTGATTCCGATCTGGGCTGTCGCAAAACTGTTGTTCAGCGATACCTCGACCTAGCCATGCGCGGGGTACCGAACGGCCACGATTTCGTTGCCCCTCGGGCGCGATTGGCTTACACTGACGGGACCCTGCCCGACGTTTCCCACCCTGTCACCGCGGACGCACGCACGCCATGTCACGGATGTTCTCGCGCCGGCAGATGCTTCAGATCGGTGGCCTTGGGCTGGCCGGTGTCTCGTTGCCGCGCTTGCTGCGCGCCGAGGCCAACGCTTCGGCAGCCGGCCTGACGCCCCGCGCGGACTCGTGCATCATCATCTTCTTGAACGGCGGTCCCAGCCATCTCGACATGTGGGACATGAAGCCCGAGGCACCCGACGGCATTCGCGGCGAATTCCAACCAATCGCGACCACCCTGCCAGGCGTTCAGTTCTCGGAACATCTCCCGCGCCTGGCCACGCAAATGCATCGCGCGACGTTGATCCGCTCGATGCATCACAGCGTCAACAACGCACATGCCGCGGCCGTGTACACGTCGCTCACCGGACACGATCGAGGCGAAATCGGCGGCGGCACTTTGCCGACCGATAATCCTTCGCCCGGTTCGGTATTGGCGATGCTGCGCCCGCCCCAGCGGCAAATCGTCCCGCACATCACGTTGCCCTACATTACGAAGGAAGGGGCCGGCGGTCCGCCGCAGCCGGGCTTTTTCGGCGGACTGTTGGGGCGGTCGTTCGATCCGCTGTTTGTGCTGCGCGATCCGAACGCGGCCGATTTTGCAGTGCCCGAGCTGACGCTTCTGGCCGACGTGTCGCTCGAACGATTGGCCGCCCGACGGTCGTTGCTCTCCGAAGTCGATCAGCGCTTTTCCGGCCCGGGTCGCTCGGCGCAAGATTCGCTCGATCGGTTTCAGCAGCGGGCGCTCGATCTATTGACCTCGGAAACGACGCAACAGGCTTTTCGCCTCTCGGCTGAACCCGATAGCGTTCGCGACAGTTACGGCCGCAACATCTATGGCCAAAGCGTGCTGCTCGCGCGACGCATGATCGAGGCCGGTACGCGCCTGGTAACGATCTCCTGGGCGCCCGACGCCAATGCCACGTGGGATACCCACGGCGGCAACTTCCAAAAGTTGAAAGATATTCTGCTACCGCAATTCGATGGAGCTTGCACGAGCCTGATCACGGACCTGGCCGATCGCGGACTGCTCGACCGCACGCTCGTCGCGGTGCTGGGCGACTTTGGCCGCACGCCGAAGATCAACGCCAACAACGCCGGCCGCGATCACTGGAATTTCTGCTACAGCGTTTTTCTGGCGGGCGGTGGCTTCAAGCCCGGCTTCGTCTACGGGGCCAGCGACAAAATCGGCGCCTTCCCGGCCCGCAATGCCATGACCCCCGGCGACTGCATCGCCACGATCTATCACGTGCTGGGAATCGACTCGGGCATGTTCATTCATGACCAGTTCCAGCGGCCGCATCGGCTCGTCCCGCACGGCGACGTGATGGGCGAACTGCTGGTCTAAGCGGCGGCAATCGAAGCGTGCCGCACACCGCTCTACGTCCCCCTCGCGAAGGCCGCGCGTGCCCATTTCTAAAGCGTAAGCGGTCGAAATTGCGGGCAATCTCCCGGGCATCATTTCGGCATCCGCGCGGATTTATCATTTTATGACAGGTCCGTAATCTCTTTCCCAATAGCTAGTTGCGGTCGCCCGGCTGGCATCGGCCCCAATGCCTCTCGGTAACTGGCATCCCGGTTGCTCAGTGGGACATCGCTAGCAATGCGCTTGGCTGGGGCACCTTTTCTCCCGCCACAAGGAACTGTGGCGCGAATCGCCTGGGGGCAATCCATCGCCGTCGCGAATCGACCGCGGCGACGTTCGAACACTGCAGGACCGCAGTTACCGCAACAGGGGCGAATCTGGACCGCTGATCTACCACGACAAGTAAATTCGCGCGACGCATCGCAAGCGCTCGACGCGATATTCAAGGTTCGACTGGCTTCCGCCTAGCCAGAAGAATGCCCGTGCTTGGGTGAGTGGCGCAAGTCGCTCGCCCAGCACGGGTTTTTCTTCTTCTCGCCAGCGACATAACTAGCCCGCTTGGCGAACCGCAAAGTCTGTAGCTGGGGTCTGTGACCGCGGAGCGCCAATTTTGCGGCCCGGCCTCGAAGAGGCCAGCTACAGAAGAATAGCCACAGGTTTTCAACCTTGCCGCTCCCAGTCTGCAAAGCCCCACCCCTTGGACTGACCGCATCGGCCGGGTAGCCTTGAGGTCGTTCGGGGGCTCAGGGAACTAACCGCCGCGATTTCTATTCACGGCGTGGTCCATATGGGAAGCAGGCATGCGGCAAATCGGGACCGTTCCTCAGGGCCGCGATGCACAGCGCCTGGCCGACTATCTGCTGACCCTCGGCATTCGCAGCCGCGTCGATGTCCAGGACTCGGGATCCGCGATCTGGGTCTACGAGGAAGACCAGCGGACCCAGGCCCAGACGGCACTCGAAGAGTTCGTGAAAAATCCTGCCGACCCGCGCTATGACGAGGCGGCCCGCCAGGCCCGCGCTCTCGAGCGTGCTAATGCCGCTCAAGAGCGACAATATCGCAAGAACGCGATCGACATGCGCAGCCGGTGGGACAATCGCGGCGGCGGACGGCGTCCGATCACCGTGGCGCTCGTGTCAATCAGTTGCGGCGTCGCGCTCTTCATGGGCTTCGGCGCTCCGGCGTCCAACATCGTCAAGCTTTCCGAGCTGTGGATCACGCCCCCCGTGGTGTTTGGCAACCAGCTGAGCTTCTTAACGCTGTCGGTCACGCTACGCGGCGAGTGGTGGCGATTAATTACGCCGATCTTCATCCACATGAGCGCGGTGCATCTGCTCTTCAATATGTTCGCGACGTTCGATCTGGGTTCGCTGGTAGAATTTCGCATCGGCTCCCTGCGCACGGCCGGCCTGGTCGTACTCATCGCGGTGCTCTCAAACCTAGGCGAATACTTTTGGGACGCGCATCGCGGCATGCCTCCTTACTTCGGTGGCATGTCGGGCGTTGCTTACGGGCTGTTCGGTTACATCTGGATTCGCGGGCGCCTCGATCCAACGTCCGGATTTCTGCTGAGCTCCGGCACGGTAATGATGATGTTATTTTGGTTTTTTCTTTGCTTTACACCTGCCATGAGCAACATCGCCAATGGGGTGCATGCCGTGGGGCTCGTCACGGGTATTCTTGCGGCATACGCACCGTACGCCTGGCGTGGGCTGCGCCGCTGATTTTCCGGCAATCTTTAACTAAGCCGCACACGACACGTCTGCGTGCTGGGGCACTTTGCTCTGTACACCGGATATATCGTCTCGCTTCGCACGTGACCGGGCAAAAACCCACGCGGCACGTTCTCTAGTACTTGCCAGCCGCCGCGAAAAGCTCATACAATGCGGCCACCGCGAAGGTCAGTAAACGACCAAGTGGCGTGAAAGAAGAGCGAATCTGGATGCGGCGTCGGAACACTCTTGCGTCGGCAAGTGTGTTCTGCCTCAAAGCGGCGTCGCGTGTGCGTGCGAGGAATGGGTAGAGCGATCGCCGGCGTGCGTTTCGGACCTATACCGACGCGCGGGGTAGATCGAGTACGTTTTTCAAAAGGAGAGATATCGATGAGACAGTTGTTCGCCTTCGTAGCGATCCTGGGTCTGGGCGTTGCCATCATTGGCTGTGGCGAGCAGAAGAAGCCCGCCACAACGCCTGCTCCCGCAGCTCCTCCGGCTGAAGCCCCCAAGTAGTCCGCTAAGAGCAGAACTCGTCCGATAACCGTGGTTCGCCACGGCGTGGTTTTCCACGAGGGGGGCGAGCATTAGCGAGAATTTCGCAAGAGGGAGGCATGCCTTGGCATCCTCCCTCTTTTTTTGCGCGCTGTTGAGTTTCTACGCGCGCTCGTGCGGCACGCCTCACGCAGTCTCGGCCTGCGTCAGCCCTAGCTCGGCGATCATAGTTTCGCGGATTTTGAATTTCTGGATCTTGCCGGTGACCGTCTGCGGAAAGACTTCGACGAACCGCACGTAGCGCGGCACCTTGTAATGCGCCAGTTTGCCGCGGCAGAAGTCCCGCACTTCGCTCTCGCTTAAGCCCGCCCCCGCTTTGAGCTTGATCCACGCACACAGCTCTTCCACGTATTTAGGATCCGGCACGCCGACCACGCTTGCCTGTTCCACCGCAGGGTGCGTGAAAAGGAATTCCTCGATCTCGCGTGGATAAATGTTTTCGCCGCCGCGAATGACCATGTCCTTGATACGGCCCGTGATGCGGTAGTAGCCGTTCGATTGCCGAACCGCCAGATCCCCGGTGTGCAGCCATCCCTCGGCGTCAATCGCCTTGGCCGTGGCCTCGGGATTGTTGTAGTAGCCGAGCATGACGACATGCCCGCGCGCACAGAGTTCTCCTTGCTCGTTATCGCCGAGCGCGCGACCGTCGGCCGCGTCGATCAGCTTGACCTCGACCCCCGGCAGCGGCCGGCCGACGGTTTCGACTCGCAGCTCCATAGGATCGTCAAATCGCGTCTGCGTGATCACGGGCGACGCTTCGGTCTGACCGTAGGCGATCGTAATCTCCCGCGCGCCCATCCGGTCCACGACTTGTCGCATGACCTCGATCGGGCAGGGGCTGCCCGACATGATGCCCGTGCGCAGGCTGGACAAATCCCGGCCGGCGAAACTTTCGTGCTGCAATTGCGCAATGAACATGGTCGGCACGCCATACAGCACCGTAGCGCGCTCTTTTTCGATCGCCGCCAGCGTCGCGCCGGGATCAAACGACTCGGCCGGCGCGATCATCGCCGAGCCATAAACGATCGAACACATGTTCGCCAGCACGCAGCCGAAGCAATGATAGAACGGCACCGGAATGCAAATCCGGTCGCGCTCGCTCAGCCGCTGACACGCCCCCACGTAAAAGGCGTTGTAGAGCAAATTCCGATGGCTCAGCGTGGCCGCCTTCGGAAAGCCGGTCGTACCTGAGGTGTATTGAATGTTAATCGGATCCGTCGGGAACAGTTGCTCGCCGAGGGCCACCAGGTCAGTCGCCGCATCGGCGCCATTGAGCATTGATTCCCAGGAAATTGCACCGCGGGGCGTCTCCCCTTTCAGCGCCACGACCGATCGCAACTTAGGAAAACGGTCGCTCGGCAAACTTCCGCCTGGCGATCCACCCTCGAACGTCGCCAGTTCCGGACAAACCTCGGCCAGCATGGCGAAATAATCAGACGACTTGAACCGGTCGACCAGGAACAGCGCCACCGCATCGCTCTGCCGCAGTACGTACTCCAGTTCAAAGGGGCGATAGGCCGGATTGATCGTCACCAGCACCGCGCCGATTCGTGCCGTGGCGAATTGCAGGATCACCCATTCCGGTACGTTAGTGGCCCAGATCGCGACATGTTCGCCCCGTCGGATACCCAGCGCCACCAGACCACGCGCCGCGCGATCGACCTCGGCCAGAAAATCGGCGAAAGTGAATCGCACGCCGAGTCCAGGAAACACGAGTGCATCACGATCCGGATACGCGCGCGCCGTGCGCAGAAGTACCTGGCCGATCGTCAGACCTTCGATCCAGGGAATGGGTGTTTCACCCGACATGCCAATCCCTCCTCGCCTGCAGGGAGTTTTGCCGATGCCAACGTACGAATGACGCGGAGTGCGCACAAGGACCCTGCCGGTCGCCGGGCCTCTTTCATTTTACCGTCGCGCGCGTTCGAACATCGCGACCGCGATCGGCACATAGACCATCAGCGGCAACCACGCCGCCAGCGCCGGGCTAAGCATGTACACCGTGCCCAGGTATTGGCAGGAAAGCACCGTCAGCGAGTAGACGCTGACCACGCCCACGCACATGCCGATCGACAGAAACATGTTCCGGCTTTCGCGAGACAAGACCAGCGGCAGGCCCAGGAACAGCAGCGTGACATCCAGCATCGGCTGCACAACGCGCACATGGACCGCGACGCGCACGTCCGGGCCGAAATCAAGGCTGGGGTTCTTCAGACCAGTCACCATTTCGGCAATGGACGAATATTGCCGCCACTGCTGCCCACCCCGCAATTGTTCGAACGTGACATCGCTCACCACGAAACATTGGTTCGGCTTGAGCCAGTCCGGGGCATCGACCGGCGTAATGATCACGTCATGTTCGCCGACGCGCAGCGACGGCTTGGTCGCGATGCCCAATGGGTCTTTCACATCATCCAGCAGGTATCCGCCCGGCCGGCCTTCGTGCGGATCCTGATAGAAGGCATTAACGGCCGTGAGTTGCGTTCCCCACTCGCTGAATTCCGGCGGCAGCAAGAAGCTGGGGGTCTCGACCCGTTGCTCATTGGCATACACCTGGTTGCCGCGCAATAGAATGCTGGTCTGGTTATCGTGCCGCGGTCGGAACTGTTGCGCCTGATCTCCGGCCAGATCCCGCGCATCGCGGCTCAACTGTTGTCGCAGGCGAGGAATGATCACCTCGCGCCCAACGGCCGTCAGCACGGCCAACGTGACACACGCCATGATCACCGGCTTGACGACGCGCACCCGCGAAATGCCAGCCGCCATCAGCGCGGTCAGCTCGTTGTGCCTTTGAATCCAGGTCACGGTAAACATCGCCGCGATCAGCGAGATGACACCGCTCAGCCGTTCGAAAAAGCCGATCGACTTGTAAAAGTAATATTCGCCCAGCACGACGAGCAGCGATCCCTGGTCTTCCGAGAAGCGCAGAAAATCATCGAGATGGCTGAACGCGTCCAGCACGACGTACAGCCCCGTCAGGCTGATGAAGCAGATCATGAACACGTGCAAGAACTGCTTCAGCAAGTAACGGTCGAGGATTTTCATCGCAACTCGCGCAGGAAGGTGGGAACCGTCGACCTCGGCGGGGAACATGTCGCCGCCATGCTAGCACCGGCAGCAAAACTACCCGGCCAGCGGCGCACAAGATAGAACGCCGCTGACTAACCGCCAAGCCGGATTTGAAATGGGCGAAAAAGCCCGGAGAAACGCGCCGAGTGCCTGTGCCGCGCAAAGACGTTTATGCCCCACACGCCAGACCGTCAGCCCATCGTCTTCCGCAGCGCTCGGGCCAGCGCCTCGATCCCGCGGCGGATGCGTTCGACCGATTGCACGGCATAACACAGCCGGATCATGTTTGTCGCGCCGTGTCGTTGCGGGTCGGGATAAAAGTACTCGCCCGGCACGTACAGCACCCCTTCTTCCACCGCGTGGTCGAACAACGCGCCGCTCGGTCCGGCCTCGACGTCGTCGGGCAACTTCAACCAAACATAGATCCCGCCTGTCGGACGATTCCAAGAAACGCCCGGCAGCGGCCCGAGAAATTCATCGCAGGCGGCAAGCGTCGCGTTCAGCTTCGCATAATAGTGTTTGCGCAGCTTCTGAACTTGCGGCCGTAGCAGCCCCTCTTCGATGGCCGCCGTCATGACGTGCTGACTGAAGTTGGGCGCACCGAAATCGATATTCCCTTTTTGATTCGCAACCGGCTCGATCAGGTCGCGCGGCAGGATACCCCACCCCACGCGCAGCCCCGGGGAAAACGACTTTGAAAAAGTCTCGGTCAGGATCACCGTCTCGCCGTCGGCATCGTACGATCGCAGACTGGGGACGTCGGCCCCCTCGCAGCGAAGCTCCCGATAAGCGGCATCCTCGATAATGCGAATCGTACCGCGCCGCGACCAACGCTTGATCGTTTCGACGACCAGTCCGCGCCGTTCTTCGGCCAGCGTCACGGTGCTGGGATTGTCGAAATACGAGACCACATACAGCGCTTTGACGCGTCCCAGTTCACCCGCCGCGTCCAGCCGCGCGAGTTCCTCGTCGAGCGCCTCGGGAATCAGACCACGCTCGTCTGCGGCAACCCCGACGGGTCGGACACCGATGTTGTGCAAAATGCCCAGGAACACGAAGTACGTCGGCTCGGGGCAGAGCACGATGTCGCCGGGATTACACAGCGTATCGACCAGCAGATGCAGCAGCTCGTTGCTGCCGGCCGTCATCAGAACCTGATCGACCGCGATATGTTGCCCGGCCAGGGCGGCGCCGTCGTTTTCGTAAAGTTGGGCCAGCACCGCCTCGCGCAGCGGCAGGTGCCCGGCCGGCGTGCCGTACTGCAAGGCCGCCTGCGCCCGGCGGACATCCTTCAACACCGAGGCGATTGCCTGAGCCGTTTCATCGACGGGCAGCGAGACCTGGTCGACGAAGCCGGCCGCCAACGAGATCAATTCCGGATGCGCAAGCGCCTTCTGCATCAGCTCGCTGATGGGCTGGCTGGCGGCGGAAACAGCCCGACGGCTCAAGGAATCGACCGATGACATGTTCACGTTCTCTGGCCAGAAGACAGCAGAATTCGGACGGGGTAGCATAAGCAGGTACGCTTTTAGGGTCAATCTGACAGTCGTTAGGCGTAATTTGTAACGACACGTCGGCTGGTCCGAATGTTCGCTGGGAACCATCGACGACCGATCGGTGCCATGAGAATCGCGTTTGCCAGCCGGGATTTACTTCGCCGCGTGAATGCAACCAACGTGCGCAGTTGGACGCCGCGCGCGGCCCGCGCCCTGTTGGGCCTGGTCCTGCCGCCGCGCTGCGTGTGGTGTTTGCGCGACGATTTCGAATTCACTTCCGGACCGATGCTGTGTGATGAGTGCCAGTCAGTATTGATTGGCAAGCCTGCCTTTCGCTGCCCGCACTGCGGCGTTGCCTTGCCATCCGGCGATGCGCACTTCTGCGCCGGATGCCACGATCGCCGTCCGCGATTCGATCGCGTCATTCCGCTGGGTTCGTATACGGATCAGCTGCGCGATTGCGTCTTGCAGTTAAAGGGGCCAGGGCACGAGGCCCTGGCCGCGGCCCTGGGACAATTGCTGGCCGATAGGCACGCGGCAGCCTTCAACGACCTCAAAGCTAATGTCGTTCTGGCTGTACCGATGCATTGGACTCGGCGATTAATGCGCCGCGCCAACAACGCCGAACTCGTGGCGGCGGCTCTGGCGGCGCGCCTTGATGTTCCGTATTACCACCGTGGCCTGCGCCGCGTTCGCAATACGCGCAAGCAAGGCCCCATGCTGCGCACACAGCGGCTGCTGAATGTCCGCGGAGCATTTCGTGTGCATCCGGAACTCGATCTGCGGGACAAATGTGTTATCGTCGTCGACGATGTGCTGACGACCGGTGCCACCGCTAACGAAGTCGCCAAGGTTCTCAAGCGCGACGGGGCAGCCCAGGTTATCGTCGCCGTACTGGCCCGCGCGGATAACGCCCGTTGAACAAATGCGATTCCGCCTATAATGGGCGTTTCGCTCACCATTGTTCAGGAACTCATTGTGTCCTCCCGCCCGATAAGACTCGGCACACGCGCCAGTATCCTGGCCCGCTGGCAAGCGGATTGGGTTGCCGCGCGGCTGCGCGAACTGGGACACGAGGTCGAGATCGTGCTCGTCTCGACGCGCGGCGATCGTGATCAAACGCATGCGATCGGTGCGATGGGGGGCGACGGCCTGTTCACCAAGGAATTGCAGCGCAGCCTGCTGGCCGAAGAAGTCGACCTGGCCGTCCACAGCCTGAAAGATTTGCCGACCGAACCGGTCGCCGGCCTGACGATTGGCGCCGTCCCCGCCCGCGGGCCAATCGGCGACGTGCTGGTCTCGCGCGACGCGGCGAACTTCGATGCGCTACCCCGCGGAGCGATCGTGGGCACAGGCAGCCAGCGGCGCCGCGCCCAGTTGCTGCACGTTCGCGCGGATCTGACGATGAAAGACATTCGCGGAAACGTCGAAACTCGCCTGCGCAAACTGAAGGAGGGGGATTACGACGCCCTGGTCCTTGCCGCGGCCGGTCTGACCCGACTGGGCCTCGAACACGAGATCACGCAGCACTTGCCGATGACTCTGATTCTGCCGGCCATTGGCCAGGGAGCGTTAGGGCTGGAATGTCGCGCTGCCGACGCCCGCACGTTGACCGCGATTGCACCGCTCGACGATCAGGCGACGCAGGCCGCGGTCGTGGCCGAGCGTTCGATGCTCCGCGCGCTCAGCGGCGGATGCCTGGCGCCGGTCGCCGCCTGGGGACGCGTCGAGCCGGACGGACAGTTGAAGCTTACGGCCGCGGTCCTCAGCACCGACGGTCAGAAGCGTCTGCATGCCGAGCGAGTCAGCGCGCTCGATGCCGCCGAAGAATTGGGGCAGCAAGTCGCCACCGATCTGGCAGGGCAGGGAGCCGGCGATTTGATCCGCGCGGCACGCACGAATTGAAGCCGGTCCGCTAAGGCTGCCGCAGGAACGCCGGCGGCACGACTACTCGTCTTTCTCGTCGTCCTTCTCGTCCTGCGTTGTGCCCGCTTGATCGGCGCCGAACTTCACGGTGACCGCGACTTGCTTCATGCGCGTTTCGGGGTCCAGGCTTTCGATGAAGGAATCGACGTCAACGTCGTACGCGCGCAGGGCATATTGATACATCGCCAGCCCTGAGTCGCCGAGCTTCTTGTATTGAAACACATTGAATTCGGCGAACGCGGCATTTTCGCCCCACACGATGAAGCTAATCGCGACGTCCCCGGTCTCCGAATTCTGCAGCAAGTCATAGTCGATCGGGGGCTTCTGCTCCTTCAATTGCTTCGCGACCGCCTCGGCCACGGCCATCGGATCGTTAACGTCTTCGTAGGTCCGGATCGCGGCCATCCGAGTCCAGTTTTCCAGCGTTTCGTCGGCCGGGATGAACTCTTCGATCGTGTCGCCGTCGGCCTCGGCCTCGTAGGCCAACTGCAGATCGTGGCCATCGACCGTGACCGTTTTCTCGGCGACGGTGGCTTCCGCCATTTCCTCGTCCACATCGTCAGCGGCAAAGCCAACGGTGCCCAAACAGAGAAGTATCACGAGCGAACAGACGAAGAGACGCATGAAAAAACCTCGCGCAGAAGAATGCGATTGAATAACAAAGTTGGCGCATCACGCCTTAGTTACTTTGGTCGTCGCGGCGTTGGTCATCATTGCTCGACGCGTCACTGCTGCTCGTCGAGTCACTGTTCGCTGAGTCGTCACTCGCCGGATCGTCACTGGTCGATTCGCTGCTTCGCGCGTTGATCGGCTCGAATTTTTGAACCTGAAAGCCATTGCCCGCGTCGCTTAAAGCGTCAGCGCCCCCGTTGCCTTGCGACGACGCGAATTCGATAGCGTCGACGAAAAACCCTGCGCGAGCGTCGGCATCAAGGCTCTTGGCGAACGGTTCCGCCTCGTCGCCGTAGGCGCGAATCGCGTATTGGTAAGAAACCAGGCCCCCCTCCGGCCGACGGCAATACTCGAAGACGTTGTACTCGGCAAAGGACTTGTCTTCCGACCAGACCGTGAAACTCAAAACCACGGCCCCATTTTTGGGATTCTGCATCACCTCGGCATTGGCCGGCGGATCGCATTTGTCCAACTTCTTGACGATTTCCTGAACGACCTCGAGCGGATTGTCCAGCTCGGCATATTCGCGAATCGCGGCCAGCCGTGTCCAATTCTCCAGCGTTTCGCCGGTGGGAACGAACTCCATGAGCGAAGCGCCGGCTACGGCCTCGACGAAGGCGGGCTTAAACTCGCGGCCGTCGATCGTGACCGTCCGGTCGCTTGCCTGCTCCGTGACAGCCGCGGCATCGTCGTTGGCAAAGGCGGCACTGACAATGCAACACGAAACCACGATCGAATAGGCGAACGTACGCATGAGAAGCCCCCTCATAGAGAAGACGTAGGAATTGCGAAATTGCCTTTGCCCAAACATAGGTCACGATCGCCAGGCAGCGATTCAGCTACCCCACCGGCGCCACGGCGCAGTCGCGCCGAGCAGCACAAAAAGAGAATGCAACCCCGGTCGGGCAGCGGGTTTTCGCGATTGTCCCCTACCCTGCTCGGCGGACTACCGGTTAGGATGCCAGCCACGATTTGTGGGACCGATTCCGTCGTCATTAATGACCAGACTTCTAGGACTCCCGTGCAAGACATCATCGCCGAACTCAACTGGCGCGGACTGATCCATCAAACGACCGACGACGCGGCGCTGCGCAGCCGATTGGCCGAGCATTCCGTAGCCGTTTATGCCGGCTTCGACCCCACGGCCGACAGCCTGCACGTCGGACATCTCGTGGCGCTGATGATGTTGCGCCGCTTTCAACGCGCGGGCCATCGCCCCATTGCGCTCGTCGGCGGTGCCACCGGCATGATCGGCGATCCCAGTGGGAAGAGCGAGGAACGCAACCTGCTGTCGCTCGAAGCGCTCGCCCACAACGTCGCCAGCATGCAAGAGCAGATGCGCGCGTTCCTCGATTTCGGTACCGGCCCTACGGCCGCGACGCTCGTCAACAATTACGACTGGATGCGAGGCTTCAGCTATCTCGATTTCCTGCGCGACGTGGGCAAAAATTTCCCCGTAAACGTAATGCTGGCCAAGGACTCAGTCCGTAGCCGGCTCGAGCGCACCGACAGCGGACTGAGCTTTACCGAGTTCAGCTACATGCTGTTGCAGGCCTACGACTTTGTGTATCTACACCGGAACCACGGCTGCGAACTACAAATCGGCGGCAGCGATCAGTGGGGCAACATCACGGCCGGCATCGACCTGGCTCGCCGGATGCACGCCGTGCAACTGTACGGCATCACTTGCCCGCTATTGACCAAGAGCGACGGCACGAAGATGGGCAAGACCGAGTCGGGCGCCCTGTGGCTCTCGCCCGAACGGACGAGCCCCTACAAGTTCTATCAATATTGGATCAACGTCGACGATGCCGACGCCGGCAAATGCCTGCGCTTCTTCACCGATCTGTCGCGTGAAGAGATCGAATTGCTGGACGCCGCCCGGTCCACGGATCCAGGGCGTCGCGAAAGCCAGCGCCGCCTGGCCGAAGAAATCACGCGCCTCGTGCATGGCGAAGCAGGCCTGGCCAAGGCGCAGCGCGCCAGCGATATCCTGTTCGGCGCCGAAATCGCATCGCTTTCCGATAGCGAGCTGGCCGAGATCTTTGCCGACGTCCCCAGCCAGGAACTTGATCGCGGCGCACTCGCGGCGGGCTTGAACGTCATCGATGCCTTCGTCGCCGCAGGCCTGGCGAAAAGTAAGGGCGAAGCTCGCCGCACGATCACCCAGGGGGGCGGTTACGCGAACAATCGGCGCATCGCTTCGGCCGATGCAACGCTCACGCCAGCAGACCTTGCTAGCGAGACAGTGCTAGTGCTGCGATCAGGCAAAAAGAGCTACGCCCTACTGCGATTCCGCGGCTAATTTCGCCAACGGCGGCCATCCGCGTGGACCTCTGCCACGGCGGGCGAACACACGCATTGACCGATTTCCTGTCGGTTTCTACTATCCAGCCGCTTTTTGCCGCGCGCCGTTGCGCCGGCCTGTCCTTCGCGTGCGAGTTTCGAACTCTCAACCTGTTCCGGAACTACTTGAACCGTGCCATCGCTCAGGCGCAAATGCTCGCGAACCGTTTTCATTGCCGGTAGCGCCATCGGCGCGCTCGTTGTTGCGCTCGTCATTCTGATTTATTCGATTTGGCACGTCCCGGCGTTCTATCGCGCTGCGCTTCTAATCGAGCCAGAAATCCTGCGCCAAGGCAACGACGAGATGCTCGAAAGCGCGACAGCGCTGATGAACACCGCTCGGCACGAAGGAGAATGGTACGCCCTGCTGAGTGAAGAGCAGGTCAACGGCTGGCTAGCAATCGACCTCGCACAGAATCACCCCGAGCTGCTACCGCCGAACGTCGTAGACCTGCGGGCACGCTTCGAGCCTGATCGGGCGATCATCGCCTGCGGATATCAGTATCCGGGACTCTCGACGATCGTCTCTGTGAAGTTCGACGTTTATCTGGCCGAGCCGCACGTGATCGCATTGCGTGTTCACGGGGCCCGGGCGGGCGCGATTCCTGTACCGATTACGCCGATCATGGACGGCATCGCCAATGCGGCCGAACGACTCAATCTGCGCGTCGAGTGGCGGCAAGCACACGGCGACCCCGTGGCGTTTATCACTCTGCCCGAGGCTCACACCGCGACCACGGTCCTAAAGCTCGACGCACTGCAATTGCGCGACGCGGCCATTTATCTGGCCGGTCGCACCGAATCGATCTCACCAAGCACGCCGGGCATAAAGCCTCACTCGGGCGTGGCCAGCCGGCCGGACGAGAATCGAAACGTCCAGTGATCCGTCGGCTGCGCTCGAACCAGCAGCACCTGGCCGACCAACCGGTCCCCCGTTAATTCGTACAGGCACCGGTCTGGCGTAACTTCGACCGCCCGGCACACTCCGCGGTCCCATTGCGAGACTTCGCCCCGATCGCCTGAAACCGGCCCCTCGTATTCGAGATACGCCAGCCGATGATCTGGCAGCGCCGCGGCGTCGATCGTCTCGCCGTCGGACGGTTCCTCAGCGAGCGCCCACGTTCGTAGTGCGCTTCCGACTTCGATCATGAAGTCCCAGTGCGTAGCGCGCGGCGCCCCGGCCGGCATTTGATGCCACAACACCACGAAGCGCGCTCTCTGAGAATCCTGCGTTTGCACGCCAGGAATTATAGTCGAGATAAGCCACGCCTCATTGCGCGCGTGATTACGGCGCGAAGATCGTCGTCAGTTCCTCGCCGACTACCCCGGCGGGATTTCCGGCGCTCGTCGCCTGCGCGCGAAACTGCGCCTGCCCCGCCTCGTCACCGCGGGCTTGAATGCGATAGGTCAGCGTTTCGCCCGGCGCGATCGTCGGCACGGGATCAAAGCGGACCGTCTTGCCCAAGATCGCCGCGGTGGCGATGCCCCCCGGTCCGACGCCCATCGGGGTCATCTTGTCCGGCACGGTCACGGTCAGCACGACCTGGCTATCGGGCCCCTGCCCGTTGTTGGTGATCTTCACTTCATAGGTGGTATTGGCCTTCAAGGCCACGGGCTCGACAAGATCAGCCACGGCGATGGTCAATCGCGCGGCGCCTGCCGGAGGCGCGGGGGGAGCCGCCGCCTGTGTGATCGCCAGGCAGGCCTCGTCCGACGCCGTCGCACCTTCGGCCGTGGTCACCGTGGCGCGGTTACAGGCATTGGCCGCCGGCGTCACGCATTGGCAGCGCACCTGGTAACGCACGGTCTTCCCGGCCGGCAGCGAATCGAGCAGCCACACCAAATCGCCGGCCCCATCGCGTGACCAGTCGTGCCCTTCGGTGGCGCTGATGGGACTCATCGCGCGATCATAGCTGTCGGCCAGTTGCAGCTGCGTTGCCGGCACTTGGCTGGTATTCGTGATCTCGATGACGAAATCGGCGATCCCGCCGGCTGCGACGCTCGCAGGCCCCGTCTTTTTCACCGTGATTGTCGGTTTCGCCACCGACGGAGCGGCAGCCACGGCGGCATTAACGCACGCCTGGGCGTTGCCCAAAATGCCACCGGCCGTATCGTGAACTTCGAGCGTATTGCACAACTGGCCCGGCTGCATCGGCCGCAGCGTAATGATCACCCGTTGCGTCTGGCCCGGCTGAATCGCTTCGAGATTGCGTTCGATCGGGCTGGCAAGGTTGGCATGCTGCAAACCGGCGTCAAAGCGATCGACCACCGTCAGGACGGGGGTCGCCGAAACACCGTGATTGGTCACGAGCGTTATAAAGTCGACGTCCTGTCCGACCGCGGCACTCTGCGGCGCGGACATCGTCACCGTCAACGATTGCGTCGGCACGGCGACGGCCGTGATCGTCGTGGTCGCGCAACTCTGGGCAGTCGTCCCTTCGCCCGTATTGAGCACGGCGCAGTTATTGACGATGCCGGGCTGATCGGCGCGGAAATCAACTTCGATGGCCTGGCTTTGCCCCGCGCCCAGATCGCCGAGATTCCATTGCAGCGTGCCGCGCCCTGGCTGCGCCGGAGGATTGCTGCTGAGGAATGTCAGCCCGGCCGGAATCTGATTCGTCACCACCACGCCGCGCGTCGAGAGCGGGCTGGGGTTGCCGACCTCGATCCGATAACCGATCGTCGAACCCGTGGTCGCCTGGCTGGGCCCCAGTGTGCGTAGTGAAAGATTGCCCGCGGTTGTCCACGAGCTGGTCGTCACCGAATTGCCCACGACAAGCCGCTGACCATAGCTACCGCTGAGCTCGGCCGGACGCACGATCTGCACCGAGATCGTGTTCGTGCCGGGCGCTGGCGATTGTTGAGCGATTTCCGCCGTGGCCTGGCCCAATGCATTGGTCGGTTCTTCGATCACTTGCCGTTCATCGGGCGCGAAGCCGGCCGCGGGACCACCCGTGATCTCATAACGCACGATCCAGCCGACCAGAGGTGTCCGATCGGACTGTCGCGTCACGGTCGTGGTGAAGGCATGCCGTGTGCCAACGGGATTCGTAGCCGGCACTGGGAACGACCATTGGGCGTCGACCCAGTAGATCGTCGACGTGCGCTGCCGCTGATCCCATCCGAAGACGTTCGGGGCGAAGGCCGTCACGAAGCTCGCGCCTTCGACGGGCGAGGTGACCGTGACCCAAGCTTGCCCCTTCTGCACGGGCACGTCATCGTCCAGCGTGGCCGTGCCGCGCGTCAGCGCCACATACTTGGTTGAAGTGCTGCCGACGGCGAATGAATTATCGAGCTTGCGCGGCGTGTCTTGCGGATGCTTCACCCGATCGAGCCAGCTCGTTTGATTGAGATCGACGAATTGTCCCACGCCGCCGGGGGCCAACATCCATTCAACGCGTTCGCGGGCGTGCATGTAACCGTCGGGGCCGCAGATGCTGCCGACCAGCACGACTTCGGCGCCCACCGGGGCGATGACTTTCGCCGGCGCGACACGCAGGAACATCATGTTGAAATGGGTCGGCTTCGCGGGCTCGGGCACGTAGCGCGTCAGCGGCGGTGCGTCCCACAAGAAAAGGCGCTGACCCGACGGATCGATGCGCGGCAGCGTGGCCAATGCACTGCGCCCGGTCGTGGCGACGACGAGCGTCGCCAGCATCAGACATCGCCATCCTGCGATCGACTGCCGGGTCACGACAAAGAATCCTGAGGGTTTGCGCCTGCGCGCCGCCGTGCGACTGCGGACGTCGTTCGGCATTCGCCGTCGGTCCGATTGTGCGGGCCCATGTTAAACATTGCCGCCTGGAGAAAGGGTAGCATGCGATTTGGCAACGTGATGATTTTTTTCAACCAACGGCGTTGCCTGCGATCAACATGTCCTTACAGGTGGTGCAAACGCACTAACCGCGCAGTTATCAGCGTCACGATCGGAATCGCGTACACGCCTCGTCGATCGCGTCTCAATCTTCGTACACTTCGCGAAGCGTGCGCCGCGCATGAAAGAGCCCTCGTCGGATCAAAACAGTCGTGACTGTTTCGCCCGCCGAGGGCTCGGCGCTGGTTCGTTGAATCCGCGGGCTTTAGTACCGATTCCCGAAGATGCCCGTAGCATACCAGATGCCGTTACTGCCGCGACGCATGTCGTAGGCGAATTTCGGCTGGCTTCGCTTTACCGCCCCCCAATGGCCGGAGGACTGGCGCCAGCTTTGCACGCAGTCGACCGCGGCGTCGAGCAGGTTCTCGTGCGGCCAACTTTCCGCCACAACTTCTTGGGGGGTAAGGCCGAAACCCAACAAAGAGTGGATCCGTGGAAAGCGGGAATCCCAATGGTGATGCCCCTGCACGCGAATGTTCGCCTGGTATTGCGAGTGACTCTTCGCCTCGCGCACCAGTTGGGGGTCCATTTCCCCCTTCGTACTAGCCGGTGCCTCGGGATGGATTCGCACGGCGAATACCAGGGCGCGTTGCGTTTGCGTCCCCGGTGGCAGGTCCAGCAAAACGGCAACGTGCTTGGGGTTGTAGTGATAGTATTTGCCGCTCTTGAACGGCAGCGTGCTCACGACGTAGCTGTAATGCTCCGTGCCCGGGTTGGCATAGTCGACGACCGCCAATCCCTGATGCTTTTCCATTTCCGCAAACGAGGGATGGTCCAGCAACTTGGTCGACGTCCCCTTCGAATTGACCTGCACGTCCACGGGCAGGCGCAGCAGGACAAATTTGGCCAGCTTCGCCCGCACCTGCTCGTTTTCGCGCACTTGCTTCAAGAACGGCTCGGACGGAGCCGGTCGCACCTCGTCGACGAAGTGAATCAGCAACATCTTCTTCTGCCGTTCGGCCTGCTGCATGGCCGTCGAATAATCGGTCTCCCAGACGAGTTCCGTCTCCGCGGTTTTCTCGCTGATTGTCTCCGGTTTAGCGCTCTCATCTGCCGGGCAGGGTCGAACGACCGCGACGAGCGATGTCACGGTCATCAGGGCGATAAAAAGTCTCGATCGAAGCATGGGTCCCTCCTCAAAATGCTGCTTAAACGGCCGACCGATGCCAGCAAACCCTGCTAGCTGTTCGACGCGAATTAAGGGTTTCTCCGTCCGGGCTCATTAAGCCGGCTTGCACAAAACGCGAGTGGAACGACGGGCGAGATGGCGTCGGGCGAGCCCGCCGGAACGGGGTGGGTTTCGTGCGATGGACTTTGCCGATTACGCGGCTTGGGAGACACCGGTTTACCAGGGGGGATGCCTCGTTTCAACCGTCTGATTGGGGTTGAACGGACCCCCTCGCCACCGTTTTCGATGGTTTTTCCGTATCTTTCCTGGTATGAAGGGGCTTACGCATCAGAATTGAATTTCCCCATGCCGCCCGAGTCGCGAGGTGACGGATGCCCCGTCAAATCGGTCGAATTCTTGCGATAGCTATCGCTGCAAGTGCTTTTTCAGTAAACGCTTACGCACAAATACCCGGGCGCGAACTGGCTGTGAGCCACGCCTTGGACGAGGCCGATGGCTGGCTCGGCCATACGCCCGCAGGCGAGGGGTGGCGGAAGTATCTGCATCTCGAAGACATTCGCGCCCAGCTCGCCCTGGGGGCGAAGGCCGACGCCAAACAGGTGGCCGAGGCGATCACTCGGCTGGAGTCCGGTAAGGCCGGTCTCGACCGTCCCCAGTTCCTCAAACTTCGCCGGGCGCTGGGGCAATGGCGCGCCGTGCTGAACGCTCCCAAAGTCAACGAACTGCCTGAGATCGCACGCGCGGCCAAGGCACAGTTTCAGCCCGCCGACGAGGCGCTCGTGAAAGCGGATCGGACTAAGGTCGCCGAGGCCGTAGCCGCGCTGCGAGGCTTCCTCGGAAAAGGTAAGAACGGCCAGGCGTGGGAGGCGTACCTGCACGGGAAAGACTTGGACGCGCAACTGAAAGCCGACGCGAAACCTACGCCCAAGAGTCTCGATCCGGTCTTGGCCCAGCTCCGCACCGACAAGGTCGGGCTCGATATGCCGCAGTTCACGAACCTGGCGACGGCACTTGCGGATTACATGGTCGTGCTCGGTGAGAACCAGAACCCCAATGCTCGCGCCGAATACGACACGATCGTCGACAAGCTAAGTACGGCGCTCGACGCCTATGCTAAGGAACCCTCGGCCGAACATCTCAAGCAGATCGGCCCGCTGCTCGACTGGCTGGTCCGACACCGGCAAGCGGCGCCACTGGTCGAGTCGATCAGCCACCAACTATCGCAACCGAATCTGTACGTCAGCGTCGCTGGCGCCTTTCTTAACGACGGCATGGGCCGACCGATCGACGAGACCGCCCCCGTGCGCGACGTGATTCTCGGCACTAGGCTCGTCGGATCAGGCCGGACCAAGGGTGACGTCTCGTTCCGCCTGGTACCCAATGCTGACGTGGCGATGCTCGAAGCCACGTTGGAAGGGATCAACGAATCGCGCAACACCGGCTACAACGGACCGGCCATCATCAACACCACGGCGACCACTCGCCTGCTGGCGACCAAATGGCTGACCGTGAACATCGACGGAATCCACGGGCTACCGGTCACGGCCGCGGCAGATTCGTCGACAAAAATCACGGGCATTGGCAGCTCAAAGGGGGGATTCGTCGACTGCATCGTTCGCCGCGTCGCGACCAAACGCGCCGGCGAGCAAAAGGCGCAAGCCGAGCGAATCGCCGAAGATCATGCCGAACAGCGTCTCAATACGATGTTCGAGGGTCGCATTGGTGTCGAACTGGCTAAAGCCAATCAGCAAATGAGGGAACGATTCCGCAATCCGCTGGTACGTCGCGGCTTGCTGCCGCGCGTTTACTTCAGCACGAGCGCTGATCATCTTTTCGTAACCGCGATTCAGGCCAGTGGAGCGCAGTTGGCATCGCAGACGCCGGCTCCCGAGATCGTCGGCAAACCGCAGATCTCGGTTCGCTTGCATGAATCGCTGGTCAACAATTTTGCCGCCAGCACTTTGGCCGGGCATAAGGTCGGACAGCCCGAGCTGGAAAAGTTCGCCAAGGATTTCATGGGCGAAGTGCCTGAGCGACTGAAGGCCGACCCCGGCAAGGAAGAATGGACGATCACGTTCGCCGACGAGGATCCCGTAATTTTCAAAGTCACGGAAACCGGCGTGTCGGTCACCGGTCGCGGCAAGAAGTACACCTCGGGTAATCACAGCTACCCGGCGATGAACTTCACGGTGAACTACAAGCTGGAAAAAGCAGGAGCCGGCATCAAGTCGACTCGTATCGGCGATATCGAGATATTTCCGCCGGGCTTTGTGCAGGGGGGCGGGCGACGCCTGTCGCTGCCGCAGACCACGCTCCGCAATCTCATGAAGCGCCGCTTGGAGAAAATCTTCGAGCCAGAAATCGTCAAGGACGAGCCGATTCAGCTCAAGGGGGAATGGAAGAACGCCGGACCGCTGGCGCTAAATGATATCAATACTGCCGGGCCATGGATCAGCGTCGGCATGAGTCAGATCCCCAAAACTTCAAGCGTTGCACGTGCGGCGGCCGAAATAACGACGTCCCCCTCCGCATCACGCTGAAGGAATTCCCTACGATGAGGCGTTACGTCGATATCGTCTTCGATTGCCTCCCCTTGCGCTCGGTCAGCCGCACCGACATTCCGCTGGACGCGTCTCCGAAATTTCGTGCCCGTTGCCAGCACATCCTGGACGCGATCGCCAAGCATGGAACTTTTAACAGCTACTTTCTCTATAACGCCTCATGCACGTTCCATCTGACCAATCAGGTGGATCGGGGCGGAATCGAGTTCAGCTTCGAAGGGACCGTGCTTACTGACGAGACCGACCGCAAGTCCGCTAGCTGTGCCCTGCAGGTCGCGCTGCTACGCGAGACATGTGATTGGCTGACTGAACCGGTCGTCCATTGGTTCGCCGAGACCGTGCCCATCGCCGTCTGTGCCGAGTTCGACCGTTATATCGGTGCCGGCGATCTGCAGCAGACGATCGAGCGAATCGAACGCATGCAGAGCGAGAGCGACGAACACGGCGGCTTCGTGGGCATGTATCTCTAGGGAATTCTCCCAAGCTCACACTGGCGTTCCTGGCCGGCACTGCATTCATTGCATACGCCCGCATTGCTGAGAGCGTTACCGCGCGACGCATCATTTGTCCGAGCGCTACTGGCCGCTAGCCGTGCCAGCAACTTGTCGCCAGCACTCTCTTGTGCGGCCCTCCCTCGCTAGCAGTCCCCTGTTCGGACCCCTTCTATGCCGAAAGGTGCGCCACTTCAGGGTGGTTGGGTAGGGTTTAGCGATTTCGCGAATGTTTTTGATTGTAGCGATTCTCCGAAGTCTAACGCTTGGGCTGCCGATATGAGGTTTGACGATGGGAGCGCCCCGAAGGGCTGCGCCCAGTTTGTCGTCTTGAAACACTGCCTGCCGTTCGGGCGGCGACGCTTCAAGGGGACAAATTCCCATCGAGAGTCAGCGGCAACTCTGTCGTGTAGGACGTGATTCCATGAGCGTGCGAGACGCCAGATTTTGGGCCACGATCACCGCCTTTGTGGTGCTCATTACCGGCTGCCAGCCGAGTCGGCCCTTTTATTTCTTCGAGGACGGCGATCTCTCTCACTACAAGGGAGTCGCCACCGAGGTCGAGTATCCCGACGTAAACGCGGATACGATCCCGGACGTCAGCGGCTCGTTGCCGCCGCTGACGTTGCAGAACCCCGAACCGAAGGAATTCTGGCCGTTGCGCCTCGAAGAGGCGGTCCGCGTCACGCTGCAAAACAGCAAGGTCTTCCGCACCCTGGGCGGCCAGGTGCAGAACCCGACGTTCCAGGTTTCGCTATCCCCGCTCAATGCGCAAACGATCTACGCGCCCGCCATCACGGAAAGCGATCCTCGTTTCGGCGTGGAAGGCACGTTGGCGAACTTCGATACGCAATGGAGCACCAGCGTCTTCTGGCAAAAGAACGACCACCCGGTGAATGCGAACTTCGCCGGCTTGTTGGCTAACGTTCTGGCGGAAGACGCCGCCCAGTTTCAATCGCAGTTGGCGAAGGTCACCGCGGCCGGCGATCGCGTGTACTTCCGCAATAACACCAACTACGACATGAACAACAACCCGACGAACCTCTTCCCGGCCTACTGGACGACCAACTTCGAGGCCGAATTCCGCCACCCGTTCTTGCAAGGCTACGGTGCGCAGTTCAACCGCATCGCCGGTCCGAGCGGTATTCCTGGTGTCGGCGGCTTTACGAACATCCCTGGCGTTTACAACGGTGTGGCCATCGCCCGCACGAACGTCGATATCGCGATCGCGGACTTCGAAGGCCGCATCCGCGACGTGGTGAACGATACCGAGTTGGCCTATTGGGAGCTGTATTTCTCGTACCGCAACCTGGACGCTTTGGTCGTGGGGCGCGACAGTGCTCTGTCTACCTGGCGAAAAGTGAAGGCCCTCTACGACGCCGGTGCCCGCGGCGGTGAGGCGGAGAAAGAGGCTCAAGCCCGCGAGCAGTACTTCCTGTTCCGCGGACAGGTCGAGGCCGCAGTCAGCAACGTCTACGAGACGGAAAACCGCTTGCGCTATCAGATGGGTATCGCGCCCACGGATGGCCGTTTGATCCGGCCCGCCGATGATCCGACCACGGCCAAGGTCGAGTTCGATTGGGATGAAATCAAGATCGAAAGCCTGGCGCGCATGCCCGAACTACGCCGCCAGAAATGGATCGTGAAGCAGAAAGAGCTGCAGATCATCGCGTCGAAGAACTTCCTCTTGCCCCGCTTGGACTTCGACGGCACGTACCGCTGGCTCGGCTTCGGCCAGAACCTGTGGGACATCCAGCGCAGCCCGCAAGAGTTCAACAACGCCATGCAATCCTTGACCGGCGGTCAGTACCAGGAATGGCAGATGGGCTTCCAGGCCAACGTTCCGATCGGTTTCCGTGCGGCCTTGGCTGGCGTTCGCAACGCACAGTTGCAGTTGGCTCGCGAACGGGCTGTGTTGCAGGAAGAAGAACTGGAAATGATTCACGGTCTCACCTCGGCCATCCGTACCCTGGTACGGTCGTACGAATTGACCGAAACGAATTTCAACCGCTTGATTGCCGCCCGGGTCAACGTCGAAGCCGTGCGGGCCGCTTATGAAACGGACACCGTGACGTTGGACTTGTTGCTGGATGCCCAACGCCGGTTGGCCGTGGCCACGAGCGACTACTTCCGATCGCTGGTCGACTACAACCTGGCGGTTCGTACCGTGCATTACCGCAAAGGTTCGCTGTTGGAATACAACAACGTCTACCTGGCAGAAGGCCCGTGGCCCGGCAAGGCTTACTTCGACGCCCGCAAGCGTGCTCGCGAGCGTGACGCCGGCCTGCAGATCAACTACGGCTTCATTCAGCCGAACGTCTTCAGCCGCGGACCGATCAGCCAGAAAATGGGAACCGGCGACATGATCTACAACGGCAACGGTGCCGATCAGCCGCCGCCGCAACCGGTACCGGAATCGGTCCCGGCCCCGCCGGCTGACCGAGCCATGCCGGGCGGAGCCACCACGAGCCAGATTCCGCAGCGGCGCGGGGGCGGAATGTTCGGACAGCAACAGCCGATGTCGGGTGGTCAGGATTTTAACTCCATCACCTCAGCACCGGGGGCAAACGCCGGCCCCGCATCGTACGATTGGAGTGCTGCTAACAGCCGTCCGATTCAGGCACCTTCCTCCGTCGTATCCACGGGTGACACGCGACGCTCGGGTGCAGCCGTCATGCAAACGGCCTACAACACCCAGCCCGTCGACCCGTCGCTCTACACCGATGACACACAGTCGAATAACGCGTCTGCTCAAGTTAATCGGCTTGCTCCAGTTCGGTAGAGGTCACAACGCGCATTCGTTGGCGGTCGAATGCGAGGTCAGCCGGCGGACGATCTTTCGCGACTTGGACATGCTCCGCCTGGCGGGCGTCCCAATGCTGTTCGAGGATCACGAGCAGCAGTACCGCATCCCCGGCATGAACTTTCTTCCGCCGACGAACTTCACGCCGGAGGAAGCGCTGTCGCTGTTGGTGTTGTGCTACCACCTGGGCGATCGCTCGGGCGTTCCCTTCCACGCCCCTGCGCGAGCCGCGGCGCTGAAACTCGAGTGTGCGCTGCCCGAGCAGTTGCGAGAGTATTTGCGAGAAGCGACCGGCGCCATTCACATGCGTCTGGAAGCGACCAATCAATCGCACGGCGCCGCGCCGTATTATCAGCAACTGATCGACGCGATTCGCCGCCGGCGCTGCGTGCGGATCGAATACGACAGCTTCAGCGATCAGGACGTGATCCGCACGAAGCTCAGTCCCTATCGATTGCTATTCAGCCGCCGCAGTTGGTATGTCTTCGCGCGGTCCTCGTTTCATCGCCAGACGCGAACCTTCAACGTCGGACGGATCAGCCATCTGGAACCGCTGGACGAACGATTTCAAATTCCGCGCGGCTTTACGATCGACCGCCAACTGGGCAACGCTTGGCATTTGATCCCCGAAGCAGGCCCCGATCAGCACGTCGTGGTGCGCTTCGAAAAGCTGGTCGCGGAGAACGTGGCCGAAGTCGCCTGGCATAAGACGCAACGACTCGAGTGGCGCGATGACGGGCGCCTCGACTTTCACGTCACGGTTTCCGGCATCCATGAAATCTCGTGGTGGATTCTGGGCTACGGCGACCAGGCCGAGGTCCTGCAACCCGTCGCGCTGCGGCAACTGATCGAAGAGCGCAGTCGGGCACTCCTGGCTCGTTACGCCCCGCCGCATGATGCCAAGATCGACGGCAAGTCGCGAAAGAAACCACTGACGGCCGGCAAGCGTACGAAGCAGGTCCTGTCGAAAAAGCGCTCCACGAAAAAACCGTCGTCACAAAAGGTTCGGCGGCCGCGATAACGCCTCAGTCGCCCACGGGTGTTTGCCTGCCGCAGTTCGGCACGACTCCTCGCCTGCCGCCGCGACCGTTGGTTGTTACAATGACCCGGCGAATTACGAGCCTCCACTAAACGCGGCGTGACAAAGGACGCTTCGCCCTTGTTTTTCTCGCTGGATGGAATCGATGGGACCGGCAAGAGCACACAGCTCGCCCTGTGCGAGGCGTGGTTGCGCGGACTAGGGCATGACGTCGTCACCTGTCGAGATCCCGGCAGTACCCCGTTGGGCGAGTCGATTCGCGGCATCTTACTCGATTCGCGCGACACGCCGATCTCGCGCACCGCCGAGATGCTGCTGTATATGGCCGCCCGGGCCCAACTGGTGGCCGAGGTCATTCGTCCCGCACTCGCCGCGGGCAAGACGGTACTCGCCGACCGGTTCCTGCTGGCCAATGTCGTCTATCAGGGGCACGCCGGCGGGCTCGACGTCGACGAACTCTGGCGCATCGGCCGCACGGCGACCGCGGGCATCGAACCGAATCTCGCAATCGTGCTCGATATGTCCCCTGATTCGGCTCGCGCCCGGCTGACGCGCCCGCTCGATCGCATGGAACTCGAAGGAGCCGAATTCCAGAGGCGCCTGCGTCAGGGCTTTCTGGCCGAGGCAGGCCGTCGCCCCGAACAGATCGTGGTGATCGACGCCGCACGCGACGTGGCGGTCGTGCAGGCCGATATTCAACGCGCTTTCGAAACGCGGCTGATCCCCACGGCAAGTGATTGATTCGCGGGGCAGCGATGAGCGATACGATTGCCCAACAGCGTGCCGAAGAGACACGGGCCACGTTCGTGGCGTGCAACGCCATTCTGACGAACGATCACTTCGTTTATATCTCGGGCCAGCACGGCAGCGGCTGGATCGACAAGGACGCGATCTTCGTCGAGCCGCAACGTATCCGCCGGCTGACCTCGTTGCTGGCCGACGCGGTGCGCGCACGTGGCGCGGAGATTCTTTGCGGGCCGGCCACCGGCGGTTTGATCGTGGCCCAATGGACAGCCCATGCATTGGGCCTGCCGGCCGTTTTTACCGAGCACGCCGCGCGTCCCGCGGCCGCTGGCCCCGCGGCAGAACTGCGTGGCAATTTCGTGCTGCGCCGCGGGTATGACGCCCTGGTCGCCAACCGCCGAGTGCTGATCGTCGACGATGTCATCAACAGTGGCCACTCGCTGCGGCAAACCGCGCAGGCCGTCCGCTCAGCCGGAGGAAACGTCATCGGCGCCGCGGCGCTGGTTCACCGCGGCAACGTCGACGCGGCAGGAATCGGCGTCGAATACTTGGATTTTCTACTCGAATATGACATCGCCGAGTGGCCCGCCGCGAACTGCCCGCTCTGCCAACAGCGCGTGCCGGTGAACTGCCGTTACGCCCACGGGCAGGATTTTCTCAAATCGCAGTGCGCGCCGCCGGCAGCAGACACGCGATCGTAACGCCAGCCAGGACGAGCGAATCGAAAAGCTCGCGAGACGCTAAACTGTCGGGCGGAGTCGACAAAGAAGCTCTAGAATTTGTCTTCCTGAATCGGAGAACTCGCCGTGGCCAAACTCTTCACTCCCATCCAGGTCGGTCCCTATACGCTTCTGCACCGCGTGGTTATGGCCCCGCTGACACGCTCGCGATCGCAGCAGCCCGGCGACATTCCCAGCGAGCTGATGCTCGAATACTACCGGCAACGCGCCTCGAACGGCGGGCTGATCATCTCCGAAGCCACGGCCATTTCCCGAACCGCGCGCGGCTGGTACGGCGCGCCCGGGCTTTACTCGGACGAGCAGGTAGCCGGCTGGACGCGGATCACCGACGCCGTTCATGCCAAAGGTGGCAGGATGTTCTCACAGCTCTGGCACACCGGTCGAGCGTCACACATGGATATGACCGGCGACTCGCCTCCAGCCACGGCATCGGTCAATCCCGCTTACTGGCAGGACAAATCGCTCGTCGTTTCCACGCCGTCGGGCTGGGCGCAACCGTCGCCGCATCGGGCCTTCGAGATCAGCGAAGTTGCCGGCGTGGTCGAGGACTACCGACAAGCCGCCGCACGCGCCAAGGACGCGGGCTTCGACGGCGTCGAACTTCACGCCGGCAACGGCTATCTGATCGACCAGTTCCTGCAAGACGGCAGTAACCATCGGACCGATGCGTACGGTGGATCGATCGAGAGCCGGGCGCGGCTTCTTCTCGAAGTCGTCGCCGCGATGGCGTCCGTGTGGGGAGGCAACCGCACCGCGGTGCGCATCGCCCCGAGCGGTAGCTGGAACCACATGTCGGATACGGATCCGCGTGCGCTATTCGGCTATGTCGCGCGGGAATTGAATCGCTTCGGGCTCGCTTATCTGCATGTCATCGAGCCCCGCGTCAAAGGGAACGTCGTGATCACCGAGGGACAGGGGCCGGTCGCGGCACACGAGCTACGGCAGATATTCCAGGGGAACATCCTCGCTGCCGGCGGGTTCGAGCCCGAGACGGCCAAGGCCGTGGTCGAGAGCGGCGACGCGGACATGGTGGCGTTCGGCCGTTACTTCATCTCGAACCCCGACCTGCCGGCGCGAATCGAACGGGGCTTGCCGCTGGCCGAGTACGATCGCGACACGTTCTATACCTTCGACGCTCGGGGCTATACCGACTACCCCGTCTACGCCGCGCCGTCGGTGTAACGCTTCCGCGGAAAGTCAAAAGCCGGGGGCCGTGTGACCGGGCCTTTCCGCGTCTGACCGCCACTTACCAACCGGGTTCCGGCGCCGAATCACCCCCGACTTTACCGATCAGAAAAGGTCGGCAAAGGATTTGGCACCGCAGTTGCATAGCAAGAAACGCCCTCTGCGCGCTCATTCGAGTTCGCAGGGAGCGATCGCACCTGCGCGGGGGCGATCACCGGAACAGTCTTCAAAGGAAAAGCACCAGCGCTATCGTTGCGCGCGGGCTTTCACGAGGCAATACAGGCTCGAGGGCGGTCTGATTCCAGACCGTGACAGGGATGTTACCGCAGCCAGTGATGCAGGATTTGTCGTCCGAACAGAGAAGCCACAACTTATAGCTCGCAAACAAGATGCGATCCCGCGATTGCGCCGGATCGTGTTCGCATGCGCGTTCTCGAAAACGCGCGCGTTCACGAATCAGCGTCAGTGCGGGTCGCAGTTCGCGTTTGCGCCTGCGCAGTTCGAAGCGAGCGCGAGTTATCGCGCCGCGCTAGTGCTGCATAACGAGTTCGATCGCGCGCCCTCCCAGGCGGGCGCGACGGTGGAGTTGCGCACCCAGCAGCCGCCGGTGAGTTTCACCATTTTGGTGAAACTGCTCCCTATTTTGGTGATTGCGGTCGCAACGAATTATGTGCCAATAACTTAGGGCGATGCCCAGCGCGTAATTCACGCCACTTGGCGCAATCAGAAATGAACGCAAAGCCTGACTCGGAAATGCCTTAAGGCCTTTGGACAGCCTCTCACCAGCGTGGTGAGAGCCTTCGCGAAGACGCCTGGCGACTCGATCGCCTCACTCGCTGCAAAGTCCCGTTTTCAGGGTGTTTGCAGCGATTCCCCAGATCGCCCGGGCATGTTTCCCCGTTGGCATGGTGCTTGCGTTACAAGCGTCCGCCCGGTCGAGGGCCGCAAGCGAATCTCGACCGGACGGCAAGCAAGCGATCGTATTCGAGGCCGCGGTTATTGAGCCGGATATTCCGGCACGCGGCGGCCGGCAGGGCTTTGGCGAGCCCGCCGGTTGGTTGGGAAGCGTGTGTAACTCAAACAAGGAGAAAGCTAATGTCGCACGAATCGATGGATTCTTTTGGAGATAATTCCGTCGAACGCCCCGCGCCCAAGCGTCTGCGTAAGAGTTTTGATAAGCGTCGTGCCCCGGTATCAACCCGCGGCACCAGCCATCAGCCGGCAAAATCTAATGCGGCCGGTGTGCATCGTCGTCGCCGTCGTCATTACGGCCTGTAAATTCGAAGCGAACACTATCCGGCACCGCGAACGCCCGATCGCGGTGCAGTCGGGATTCAAGCCGTGCGGCACTGGCCTCGAGTCGGTGTCGCGCGGCTTTAGTTGTACATGCCCTGCGGTCCCGCCGCCTCGAAGGCATGGACAATGTGCTCAATCCGTGGCTGCGTAGAATTCGCAGGCCAGGTCACGGCCACGACGTCAAAGCGGGCCGGGTGCTCGAGCAGCTCGTGTCGTCGCAAGTAGGCGAGCGCCACACGAGTCAGACGGCGCTGCTTTTCCGCGTCCACGGCCTCGGCCGGATTGCCGGCATCTTGTGAGGCGCGCGTTTTCACTTCCACGAAGACGATCGTGCGGCCATCGACCGCCACCAGGTCCAGCTCGCCCAGCACGGCCCGATCGCCGCGGGCCACGATCTTGTACCCGCGCCGTTTCAGAAAGCGGGCCGCCGCGACTTCACCCCGTTGGCCAAGCGAGCCCGGCTTTCGAAACCGCGCCAACCAGCCGAGGAATCGCATGGCGAAAACCCCTAACATCGGATCGACGTTGGCCCGCCACGAAGATTGCTAGGCGCCACAAAGCTCAATCGGCCAATCGTCAAACGCCGTTTGCTCGCGGGCAAACGGCGCCCCTGTGCCATTACTGCTGCGCCAGAGCGCCGTCGACAATGACTAAGCTTCCTGCGGCTTGTTGGTACGCTTCTCACGCAGACGGACGGCCTTGCCAATGCGATCGCGGAGGAAATACAGCTTGGCCCGGCGGACGATGCCGGAACGCTTGACCTCGATTTTCGCGATGCGTGGCGAATGCAGCGGGAACTTGCGCTCGACGCCTTCACCCTGCACGATGCGGCGCACCACGAACATCTCTCGGGTGCCCGATCCGCTGCGGGCAATCACGACGCCATTGAAGATCTGGATACGTTCCTTGTCCCCTTCCAGAATGCGCGTATGCACATCGACGGTGTCGCCGATATTGAACGTGGGCACTTGCTCGCGCAGGCTCCCTTTTTCCACCTTGTTAAGTAGCTGCTGGCTCATCGCCGGTTATCCTTTCGTTGCAATGTTTATTCGTACGCTGCGTGTATTCGCACGCTGTGTTTGCTTTTACGCCGTGAACTGTCGTCGCCCGCGGGGCAGTTTATTGATTGTCGCCGTTTACTGGTTGTCGCTTCTCGTTCCTGCCGATGCTTGCCGGTCGGCCGATCGCTGTTGCGTTCGCTCGATCCGTTCCTGCTGCCGCCAGCGGGCGATCTCGGGGTGATTGCCGCTGAGCAAAATCTCTGGCACTTCGTGGCCGCGAAACTCGCGAGGACGCGTGTACTGCGAAAACTCGAGCAGTCGATCTTTTCCGGTAAATGAGTCCTGCTGATGGCTCTGTTCGTCGCCCAATACTCCCGGCACCAGCCGGATCACGGTATCGATCACGACCATCGCCGCCACTTCACCGCCGTTGAGCACGAAGTCGCCGATCGAAATCTCGTCCGGCGCAAGGATCGTTCGTACCCGCTCGTCAAATCCCTCGTATCGTCCGCACAACAGAAGCAAACGCCGTTTGCCGGCCAGCTCTTCGACCACGCTCTGATTCAGCCGCCGCCCTTGCGGCGTCAGCATGATCAAATGTCCTGGCTCGTCGGCTTCGGCCCGCACCGCCTCGACACATTCCACCACCGGCTCGACCTTCAGCACCATGCCGGGTCCGCCGCCGAAGGGACGATCGTCGACCGTCTTATGCCGGTCGTGCGCCCAATCGCGAATGTTGTGCAGCCGCACGTCGACCAGACCGCTCTGGCGCGCAAGATTCAACAGGCTTTGCCCCAGATAGTCCGGAAACATTTCCGGAAACAAGGTCAGCACGTCGAATCGCATGGCACATCAAACTACGCATCTTGGGTTCACGGCGTTGCGCTTCCGCCCTTGGAACTGCGATTGCCAAGTGGTACTCGAACCGCCCGCATTACAGTCCCACGGCAAACTTCTTACGACTCTTGAGCGGCTTCGGCCGCTGGTTCTTCGCTCGCTCCCTCGGCCACGACGGCTACGGGCTCTTCGCTCGCGGCTTCCGCCTTGGCAGGCTCGGGCTTCGTGTAAATGAAGACCGGCTCCGGCGCGGGGGGCACCTGCTTCGGCAGCGACAACTGCGCGCGGGCCGTCTTTTGCTCGTCCAGGTGCGTCCCCTTCGAGCCGTACTTCTGGATGAACACGTTGACGTTCACGCTCGGCTTGGCGCCGACCGAGAGCCAGTAGTCCATCCGATCGACGTTCAACAACACGCGGGCGTCGACATGGGGAACCAAAGGATCATAGGTGCCCAACTCTTCGAGCACCGCTCCATCACGCGGGTTGCGCGAGTCGACCGCGCAAATGCGGAAGAACGGCCGATGCTTCCGCCCCATCTTTTTCATACGAATCCTGACTGCCACTCGGGTCCTCCTAAAAATTTGGCTGCGACGCGCGATGCGTCCGGTTTGAAATGTTTTGTCCAGGTTGCTGTTGGTTCTTTGCGGGCACTGCTGGACAAGCCAGCCGTAGTCCCCGTTTTTTGTCTGCCGCGGATCAGTTACGTCCGGGCCTGTTTTGCCCAGGATTACTTACTTCTGCCCAGGATTACTGTTGTCGCCGTCGCGGTCTCGCTTTCCATCTCGCTTGCGGCGCCGCATTTCCTTCTCACGCTGCTTTTTCAGGTCGGTGCGCTCCTGAGCCGACAAGCGTTTGCCGGTCCCCTTCTTCTGCTTCGTGAGCAGCGCGCCCGGATCCTGAAAACCCTTCTGCAATTGCTGCACTTCGCGCATCCGTTCGCGCATGCCCAGGCCGGACATGCGCTTCATCATGTCGGCCATGCCGTCGAACTGCTTGACCAATTGATTCACTTCGGACGGCTCGACGCCTGCGCCCGCTGCGATGCGGCGGCGGCGCCCGGTGTCGATCGTTTTCGAGGGATTGCGCCGCTCTTGGGCCGTCATCGAATCGATGATTCCCACGAGCCGCTTCATATCCCCTTCGGCATCGACGTCCCCCATCATCTTGGTTAGACCGCCCATGCCGGGGATCATACCCATGACCTTGTTCAAGGGGCCCAAGCGGCCGATCTGACTGAGCTGCTTGCGGAAGTCGTCCAGCGTGAATTCGCCGCGGCGGAGGCGTTCCTCCTGCTTGGCCATCTCGTCCTGGTCAAACTTCTGCTGCGCCTGCTCGACCAGCGTTAGCACGTCCCCCATGCCCAGGATGCGGCTGGCCATGCGGTCCGGATGAAATTCTTCGAGGGCGTCGAGGTGTTCGCCCGTGCCCATGAATTTCAGCGGTACGCCGGTGACGGCCTTCACGCTCAACGCAGCGCCGCCGCGGGCGTCACCGTCGAGCTTGGTCATGATGCAGCCGTCCAACTCCAAGGCGTCATTGAACGCCTTTGCGCTGTTCACCGCATCCTGGCCGGTCATACCGTCGACCACCAGGTAGACCTGGTCGGGCGTGACACGGCGGTCGATCCGCTGCAACTGCTGCATCAACTCGTCGTCGATGTGCAGTCGACCGGCCGTATCGAGAATTATGACCTGCGCGTCCGTCGTTTTCGCATGCTTGACGGCGTTCTGGCAAACGGCGACCGGATCCTGCGATCCTTCTTCGACGTAAACCGGCACGCCGATTTGCTCGCCAATGACCTGCAACTGATGCACGGCCGCCGGACGCTGAAGGTCGGCCGCCACGAGCATCGGCTTTCGGCCGCGCTCCTTGATCATGCGGGCCAACTTGCCGCAGGTGGTCGTTTTGCCCGAACCTTGCAGGCCACACATCATCAGGATCGTCAGATCCGGCTTCAGATGCAGCGAGTGGTCCACCGGGCCCATCAGGTTGACCAGCTCGTTGTAAACGATGCCGACAACTTGCTGCTCGGGGCGCAGACTCTTCAGCACTTGCTCGCCGACGGCCTGCTCGCTGACCCGGTCCATGAACTGCTTCACGACCGGAAAGCTGACGTCGGCCTCGAGCAGCGATTGTTGCACCAGGCGCAGACCGTCGCGCATGTTCGACTCGCTGAGCCGGGCTTTGCCGCTCAACGACCGAAATGCGGAACTCAGGCCTTCTTGCAACGACTCAAACATGCGCAGGCTCGCGATGCGATACCACTTGGCAGGCCCGCCACGAAGGCAAGCCACGGACCTCGAATCGAGTCCCCACAACCACGCCCCGCACGCAGCGGATCATGGGCAGAAACGAGCGCATCCCAACCGCAGCCGCGCTCCCCGGCTCAGCCGAGGCGGATTGGGCTACGTGGGTTGACACTGGTCGATTGAGGCGAAAACCAGGATTCTAGCCCATCCCAGCCCAGGTTGGCAATCCTCGTTAGAGAGTTAAGTCGGGGGGTAGGAAGGGGGTTAAGGCGGACCTGATGCCACCCCCCTGAGCCGGCTGGCGGTTCGCCGTCGAGCAGGAACGCGACGCGGGGAAGTCGAGGCCGCGGTATAGCCAATTGCTCCTTGGCACCGAGCTCTGTTGCCCTGCAGAAAATCGGGCCGCCGCTCTAGAATGGCGTCATGAACCGGTCGCCCCCGCCCAACCACCGACGATGGTTTCGCTTCAACCTGCGAACATTGCTTGTTGCATGGACGGGTATGGCCCTTTTTCTAGGTTGGATCGCCTTCGCCCCCCCAGGCACCTACAGCATTTGGTCGGTGCCCGCGCAAAGAAGTTCCCCCGGCAAAAAGTTTTGGTTGCGCTGGAAATATGCGGACGGTCCGGTCGTCAATGAGCGAATAGCTGTTGATTTTGATCAGTTTCCTGTTTGTCGAAAGTGCATTTTCATCTCCGCCAGGGGCAATATAAGGGGCACGGAATACCGGATGATCGTGCTGATCGCCGCCGAACGGCTGATCCTACCCGTTTGGGTCCTGGCCGCGATTGTTGCTTGGAAAATCGGCTGGGTGATCGCCGCGAGTCAACGCGGCCAAATGCTTAGGCGCACCTGGATGGATAATTCCGCGCGCAACATTTCTCTCTATACGCGTCACATCCTGTTCATGCTCCTCGGGGTCGCGGCTTGCTGGTTGGGATATAACCTGAATTGGGCTAAGCAGCGGCACATTGCATTACAACAGGCAGCTATACCACTGCGATCATGGAACACGGTTGGCGCACCATGGTCCCTACGCTGGTTCGGTGAACTCGGAGTTGCCGAGATCGTTGTCCAAGAGGGAAGCGAACAGCGCCTTCAGGGGCTATTCCCCGAATCGCGTCTCGTGCGGGGATCAGAATGGCAGGCACAAAATCCAGGCTAAACCGCCCAGGCGTGATCGGGATGGGCCGATTTCCGAAGCATTGGCAAGCCCTAACGGGGTGGGAATGGCCGCAGGCCGAGCCGACCAGCGTCCGGATGCCGTCGCCCCTCAGGCATCCGTGTCCTTCGTTGAGATTCGCCCCAACCAATGAGCCAGGCGCACTAAGACACCGTAGGCTACGAGTCCTACCAGCGGGCTGAGCAGAACGACACTGTCCGCCCACCCCTGCTTCCTGGCGAGCCAGCTGGAACCCCAACCGCCGAGTAGAACCACACTGACGAGAGTGCACAGGAGCGGCGCGAGAAACAAACGCCGCCTGCCTCGATCGAAATCGGCAATGAGCCGGCACACAACGGCAATGACGACAACGATCGCGGTGATCTCGATCATTTTGCGGAGCACGTCGACCATGCCCCGATCCTACCGTGCCGCCGCTCCCGCATCCCGCAATAAAAATAGCCTGGATTTCAAATCCCGCGGGGTTACCGCTCGGCAGTTTAATCGGACTTATCGAAGTTGGGCGTTCGACGTGCCCGGAAATCCTTTCGGCCCGCTCATCGAATTTGGCAAGAGTTACATAAACTTCCTTCTTGCCTTCTCACGGTTTCACCTTTATCGTTCGGCTACGGCGGATTCGTGAAAACGGTCCGCGGCGTCTTGGACGACGTCTCTCAGAGTATCTGGGGGAACGTTTCGGGTATTTGCCGGGGCAGGCATGGGCAATGGGGCAGTATAGAGATCGATTATTCCCGATCTGCGATTCGGCAGGTCCGTCCCGTAATGGGGCGGAAATCGCCGAGTTCCTCTTGCGCAGCGAATTCGCTGACCGCGCTGCGCGCACGCCCTTGCGCCTGAAACCGTCGCCAGTACCTCGTGCGCTGTCGTAATTATCTCAATTGTTAAGTCGGCATCTTTGTACATTCGGAGCACGCTCATGAAGAAATGGACCGGTCGTCTTCTGACGACAACAATCGGCGCGGTATTAGTGGCCGCATTCGCGGTTTCAACGCCGATTGCCTTCGGCAAACAAATGACATTCACAATCGACAGCACGCGAAGCGGCTTGACCCTTTCGCTCGATAGCAAGCCGGGCGTTCCCATCACCACCGCGCAATTCCCCGGCAGCGACCGGACAAGCCTGTCGGGCACACAGAACGTCGACATTACCGGCAATATCCTGACGTTCATATCCACAGCTAACGCTCAATTTGGCCTGCAATCCTCGCCCGTTTCGCCGGCCGTGGGCGGAACGTACCCTGGCAGTGCCTCCGGTCAGTACGGGCTGCTGGCGTCGATCCCTGGCCTCGTCGGCGGACCCGGACCGGGCGGTGCTGGATTGATTGCCGTGCGGGGATTCGTGGGCGATATCCGCAGTGGCGCGATCGCTCTAAGCGGCAGTTCATTTCGAGCGGATCAGGTCTCCTTGGTCCTCGCTGGTGGCCAGGCCGATGCCAATCTGACGTTCCCCTCGGGGCCGTTCATCGGCACCGATCCCCTGTCAGGCTTCGATGTGAATCAACTCTCCGGCGGCACACTCACGGTCAGCGGCAACGTCTACACGCTGACTTTGCCGATCTTCGCCAGCTCGTCACTTACCGTCGGCCCGGCGACCGTCCTGGAAACCTATTCAGGCCAGGTCGTCGCCACAGCCGTAGTGCCCGAGCCCGCAACCTGGATTCTGGTAGCCCTCGGCGGCGCGGCGTTGATCGCGCGTCGGCGCTTCCGCACGTCGTAATCTCTTTCGGTGCAAGCGCGCATCGTCAACCAACGAGAACCTGTGAATCAGGCCGGCCTGGCAATGAGTCAGGCCGGCCCTTTTCATGGACGCAGCGGCTATTCGCGGTCACTCGCGATAGAATGCCAGTTATGGGCAATTTCCCCTTCAATTACTTCCGTCGGCCACATCGAGTTTCGTTGATTTCTGCCGTCCTGATTGCAGCGGCAGTTGGCGTTTTGAATTGTCACGGAGACCTCGTTTCCGCCGGCCCTATCGCTTTCTGCGGACATGTCCCGACATACATTCAGACCCAAGCCCCCCAGTTTTCGCACGAATACGGGTGGCCCTCTAAGTTCGCTGATGGGAATGGCGCGAATGAAACGTCGTGGGTTTGGCAGAAACAGGCCGGCCCTTTCGACTTCCGCGGCATAACAATTGACGTTGTTGTCGGCGTCCTAGCTGTGTCGGCCGCTGTCGCAATCTTCGAATATCGGCTTGCGCGTCGTGGCTCTCTTTGGCGTTTCACACTAGCCGATCTTGCCGGCGTCTTTACACTCGCAGCCATCGCGCTTGCGTGGATCAAATACCAGGAATCCCAGGCGATCGAAGCAGATCGCATTGTGAGGCTCCTGCATGATCGTGGCTCTTTCGCCTACACGGCCGAACGTTCGCCTCGCTGGATCAGGCCTTTCATCCGGGAAATGGGACTGCCGATCTTCCGCCGCCTGACCGAAGTCGGTTTCGAAGAAGTTCTCGATGACCAGGATGCTGATCGGATCGCGGATCTGTTCGGGTCGGTGAACACGATCGAGGAGATTTCGTTCTACTCCCCATGCCCCTCGCTCTCCGACGCGGGGTTGACGAAGATCATCGGCAAAAATGCGCCGGAAACCATTCGCATTCAAGGTTGCAATGTTCGCGGAGAGTTTTTAGCTACCCTGCCCCCCAATACTCTCAAAGAACTGGTGGCAGGCGCGTGTGAGATCGATGATGCGAATTTCGCCGCGATCGCAAGTCAATCGAAACTTCAATTGCTGCAAGTGTGGAAAAACCCGATTACAAACAAGGGTATCGCCAGCCTCGTTTCGTCCCGACAGCTGCGGGTATTAGACCTGTTCGGCACCGCCACTGATGACGACGGGCTCGACGTGCTGCGGCGCCTCCCCGATCTGGAGGTGCTCGTCGTACCGAACGATGGCAGCTTTGGACCAGAGGCCGTTTCTCAACTAAACGCGGCCTCCCCCTCGTTGGTTGTCGAAGTCCCTCCGCGTGGCCATGATCCGTCGAAGACGATTCGCTGGGTTCGCCCATGACCGATGAAAGGCACGCGTCAGCCGTTTGTGCCGCTAGCCTGTAATCCCAAGACTTTCCGTGACGGTCATTCGAAAAAAAGCTCCATGGAATTCATCGTCGCAGTCGGAACAATCGTTGCCGGGGTTTGTTTTGCCGCCGCAACTGTGAGTTTCCTTCTTTGGCTGAAAATGAAAACGCCGGTTGCCCGCAGCCGACTTGTTAAAACGAACCTGCGCCAGCGGCTCCGTTTCGGCACGACCACCATGCTCGCGATGATGGCCGTCGTGGCGCTGGCGGTCGTATTGTTTCGCGAAACCAAACGAACATTTTTGGAAGGAACCTGGCACGGCGATGTGAAACACGGCGGTCCGCAGTTCGCCGACTCCAGCCTGTTGATTCACTACGATCGGATGACTCTGGTCGAACATGAGCAGGCGAAGACATTTCGCTTCGAATTCCCGAAGCGTTTCCGCGCCGAAGAGATCGACCTGCACGGGCCAGATGGCCTTCAACTGGGGTTGTTCTCAGCATCCGAACGCCAATTGCAATTGCAGATCGCAGCCCCTGGCGAGCCGCGCCCTCTACAAGCACGTCCTGCAGCCAGTTCCAGCGGTTCACACTTCTATCTATTCGGGCGCGGTCCGCCGTGAACCTGTACTCCGCACCCCACCCCGAATTGACCCCCTTCGGAAACCCCGGTAAACTACCGGGCTTGCCAGTGCGAACGGCCCGCACTCTGTAGGACAGGCATTTGCCCGTCCCACGACACCCCAGGCCGAGTGCGTAATTGAACGCCGGACGCCCCGGGCGACCTTCTCGCCCCATGGGACTTTTGCCGGTGTGCCACGAGCGAGGAGCTACAAGTGTCGACAGTTCTCGTTAAGGAGTTGATCGAAGCGGGAGTTCACTTCGGCCACAGGGCCAGTCGTTGGAATCCCAAGATGCGGCCCTATATCTATGGCCGCCGCAACCTGATTCATATCATTGACGTCCGCGAAACGATCCGCGGGCTGATCCGCGCCAAGAAGTACATCAGCCAGGTCGCGGCCGGCGGCAGCCTGGTACTGTTCGTCGGAACCAAGCGTCAGGCGTCCGAGACCATCGAGCGCGAATCGCGCCGCTGCGGCATGCCCTATGTCGACGATCGCTGGCTGGGCGGAGCGCTGACGAACTTCCGCACGATTCGCAGCCGTTTGACCCGTCTGGAAGAGCTCGACGCTCTAAAGACTGGCGATCAGATGGCCGCGTACTCGAAGAAGATGCAATCGGCGCTCAATCGCGAATATCGCAAGATGATGCGCAACCTCGACGGCATCCGCACGATGAACCGTCTGCCCGAGTGCATGATCGTGATCGATCCGAAGAAGGAAAAGAACGCGATTCGCGAGGCCCGCGCGCTGGGCGTCACGACCGTGGCCTTGATCGATACTGACTGCGATCCAGACGTGGTCGATCTGCCCATCCCCGGTAACGACGACAGCATTCGTTCGATCGAGCTGGTCGTGCAGCAACTGGCGGACGCCGTTCTGGAAGGCAAAGCCAGCGGTGCAGCCGGCCTAGGCGGCAAGGACAAGGGCCAGATGGACGCCTACACCAGCCCGGACGACGGCAGCGACAAAGACGCCGAGTAGAGGAACGCCGGATCGCGGGCGCCCGTCGGCAGAGAAATCTCGCCCGGCGTCGTGCCCTGCGGCCGATTCCCAATCCTCGTCTTTGTTGTTGTTCGCACGGTATCCCGGCGACGGGTTCTTTCTCGAAAGACCGACGGCGGGGCGTTGCCTTTGAGCAGTCGTTCGTGCCGCGAGCGTGTCCTGGGCGTGAACCTGGCGCGCGGTCGGTATTGTCTAACTATTTGCCGAGTTCGGCGCTCACCATGTCGACCTCGCTACAATAATCATCAAGGCTTTAACCACAGGCCGTTAAAGGGAGATAAATCAACTATGGCAGAGATCACCGCAAAGGCGGTCATGGCGCTGCGTGAACGCACCGGACTGCCCATGATGGATTGTAAGAAGGCGCTGCAGGATGCCGGGGGCGATGAGAATACCGCCGTCGAATTGCTGCGCAAGGCGGGGATCAAGACGGCCGAGACGCGCGTCGGTCGCGAAACCTCGGCCGGCCGCGTGGCGGTCTACGTCGACATGGCCAAGGGCGTGGGCGCCATGGTCGAACTGCAGTGCGAAAGCGCTCCGGTCGCCAGCAGCGCCGAGTTCATTCAATTTGCCAACGACCTGGCCAAGCAATTGGCCACAGGCCCCGGGGCCAAAACGCCTGACGAGCTGCTCGCCCAGCCCTCGCCCAGCAAGCCGGGTCAGACGCTCGCCGAAGTGAAGCTCGACATGTTCAATCGCATCCGCGAGGTGTTCAACCTGTCGCGGATCGTCCGAATCGACGCGCCGACCGGCGGCTACGCCCATCACACCGGCAGCACCGGCGTGCTGATCGAGGTCGAAGGGGGCAACGCCGACACGGCGAAAGAGATCGCGATGCATGTCGCCGCGATGCGTCCCTCGGCCGTGACGAAGGAAGACCTCGATTCGGCAGCCGTCGACAAAGAGCGCGAAATTCTGACCGAGGCCGCCCGCAAGGAAGGTAAGCCCGAGAACATCCTGGCCAAGATGGTCGAGGGGCGGATGAAGAATTTCTACGCCGACCGGGTCCTCAGCGAGCAGCCGTTCGTGAAGGACGACAAGAAGACCGTCGGCACCGTGGCCAAAGAGGCCGCGATGAAGCTGAAGCGGTTTATCCTGTGGGAATTGGGCAAGTCGTAGTCCGCGAATTTCGCGTCCTATACTTGGTTTTACGTCATGGCGGGATCGTTTTTCACGAAGTGCGACCATGAGTCGCGCTCGACGAACAACCTGTCGTGCCATGAGAACTGAACCATACCCTAGCACACGGAAGTAAACGACGATGTCCGACGTTCCGCCGAGTTACAAGCGCGTCGTGTTGAAGCTCTCGGGCGAGAGTTTCAGCCACGCCGGAGAACGCGGGATCAGCATGGAGGCAGTCGTCCACATCGCGGAGCAAACTGCGAAGGCCGCCGCACGTGGCGTGCAGATTGCGATCGTGATCGGCGGCGGCAATATTCTGCGCGGCGCGCAGTTCGCCTCGGCCAGTGCGCGCATCCAGGAAGCCACGAGCCATTACATGGGCATGCTGGCCACGGTCATCAACGGCCTGGCCCTGCAGGACGCCTTGGAATCGGTCGGCTGCGCCACGCGGCTCTCGTCGGCCATCCGCATGGACGGCGTCGCCGAGCCCTACATCCGCCGTCGTGCCACCCGGCACCTGGAAAAGGGTCGGATCGTGATCCTTGCCTGCGGCACCGGCAGCCCGTTCGTTACGACCGATACCGCGGCCGCGCAGCGGGCTTTGGAGTTGGACGCCGATATCCTGCTCAAGGCCACCCGCGTCGACGGTGTCTACAGCGACGACCCGGAAAAGAACCCGCACGCCGTGCTCTACAGCGAGTTGACCTACCACGCCGTTCGCGAACAGAATTTGCGCGTGATGGATTCGACCGCGATCACGCAGTGCATGGAACACGACATGCCGATCAAGGTCTTCAACTTCCGCAAGGAAGGAAACATCGTGCGTGCCGTCAGTGGCGAAAAGATTGGAACCCTGATCCGCAGCAAAGTCGCCGAAGCACGATAGCCAGCGCATCCGTTCCTCATTCATCACTCATCACTTGGATGCCTCATGAGCGCCGACGATATTTTGCTGGACGTCGAAGAACGGATGGACAAAGCGATCGACGTGCTGAAACACTCGCTGACCGGCATTCGCACCGGCCGCGCTAACCCTGGCCTGGTCGATTCGCTGCGGGTCGAAGCCTACGGCTCGCCCGTTCCGATGAAGCAACTGGCCAGCGTCGGCGTGCCTCCGGACCAGCCCTCGCAAATCGTGATTCGCCCTTTCGACCCAGGCACGCTCAAGGACATTGAAAAGGCGATCCAAGCCAGTGGGCTGGGCTTCAATCCTATGAGCGACGGTCGCGTGCTGCGCCTGAACGTACCGCCGCTATCGGGCGAAGTGCGTCGCAAGATGGTGGGCCGCATCAAGGAGCTGACCGAAGAGGCCAAGGTCGCGATCCGCAACGTCCGCCGCGACGGCAACAAGGACGCCGACCAGGCCGAAAAGGACAAGAAAATGTCCGAGGATGATTCCAAAGGTCTCAAGGAAGAGATTCAAGAGCTCACCAAGAAGTACGAATCCCGCGCCAACGAACTAGCCCGCTCGCGCGAAGCTGAAGTCATGGAAGAGTAAGGCGACGGTTGCCGGTTTGCCGGTCTCTGCGCCGTCAAAATGACGCCATCCCCTCCGCCCGCCCGCCGACGATGGTTTCAATTTGGCATTGGGACGATGCTCATCGTCGTGACAGTATTTGCGATTTGGCTGGGATGCGAGCTGCATCAGATACGCGAGCGAGACCGGCTACTCCGGACTACCGAGTTTCTTCGCCTGTTTGAGTATCGACCGAGAAACGTAGCAGTACAGCCGAATCCAGCCCTCTCACTCCGCCGCTTCATCCACGTCGCCGCAGGGCCGCCTCCGCAAACAAATATTCCGTTTGTTTGGCGACTGCTGGGAGACAAGCCTGTCGTGGATATGGACCTTTTTCTTCCCTCCGATGACTATTCAGCTCGCGAAGCCCGTCGGATCCAGTCGCTCTTTCCTGAATGCGCGGTAACTATCATTGGCGTCGATCGTTAATAATGAAGCGGCAGGCGGACTATAAATCCAAAGCCGACTAGGCCAGCAACTTTGAGCTAAAACTCGCCCCAAATGAGAAATCACGACCAGATTTTCGTCCGCTGCGATCGTTCCCTCTTTCGTTCATTATTCTGCATTCATCGCTCATCATTCTCCTCATGACTATTGTCACTCCCATCGCCGGCGTGATGCGGATGTCTCGGGTGGCCGTTGTGGCGCATCGCGGGGCTAGTCGCGTTGCCCCGGAGAATACGCTGCCCGCCTTCGAGGCCGCCGTGCGATTGGGCGTCGACATGGTCGAGCTCGATTATCTGCACACGGCTGACGGCGTGCCCGTTGCTTTTCACGACGAAGAACTGGATCGGCTGACGAACGCCCGCACCTTCTGGGGCGGTGAAAAGATCCCGCTAGCCACGAAGACCCTGGCGGAGCTAAAAATGCTCGACGCTGGCAGTTGGTTTGCGCCGCAGTTCGCCGGCACGCGCATTCCCACGCTCGAAGAAGCAATCAACGCGATCCTGCCCGGCTCGCTTCCCTTGATCGAACGCAAGTCGGGGGACGCCGCGACGTTCGTCGAGTTGATCGAGCGCAAGCACTGCGCGGCCCGTGTGGCGGTGATGGCCTTCGATTGGGATTTTCTGCGCGAGTGCCATCGGCTGGCGCCGCACCTGACGCTCGGGGCCCTTGGCGAGCACGATTTGACCGCCAGCCAACTCGACGAAATTACATCGTTCGGCGCGAAGTTCGTCGGCTGGAACAACGAGCATCTCACCAAATCGTTCATCGACGCCATTCACGAGCGCGGGCTGCGCGCATCGGTCTGGACCGTCGACGACCCGCGGCGGGCCGAAGAATTGATCGGCCAGGGCATCAACATGATCACAAGCAACCTGCCCGACGTGATCAAACGCGTGGTATCCGCGACGCGCCCGCACTAGCCAGCCGGCCATCGCCCGCACTCGTCTCGCTAGCATCCCGCTGCCAGCGTCCGGGCATCATCGGCCTTGACCCGTTCCGACCGGTCTACCTATACTCCCCCGCCCATTGATCCCCCCGCGCGCGAAGGAGATGGGTTGACCTACCCGCATCCTTCGCGATTCGCTGACCCAATTTGACCGGAGATACGGCATGTCAGGCATGGAAGCCGGAGCGCCGCAGCTTTACGCGCGCAGGACCTGGAAAAATCGACTGGCGCTTGTCGCCGGAACGCTTTCGATCGTGGGAACCGCCATCGCGGTTCGCGCTCTGTGGGGACCGGCGCCCGCCGGCGCTCAATTTCCTCTGACCGCCAAGGCTCCGTCGAAGAGCTCCAGCACGGCCAAGGCCGCTCCGCCCGTCGAGCAGAAGATGCGGATCATGGCGGTGGTCAACAATCAACAGATCACGCGCGACGATCTGGGGCGCGAGTGCATGTTGCATCACGGCAAGGACGTGCTCGAAAGTCTGGTCAACAAGTATTTGATCGCCGAGCACTGCAAGATGCGCAACATCGTCATCACGACTAAGGAGGTCGATGCCGAGATTGATCGCATGGCCGACCGCTTCGGCATGCCCACCCAGCAATGGCTTTCGATGCTGAAGGACGAGCGCGGCATCACCACGGCACAATATGCCAAAGACATCGTCTGGCCGACGTTGGCCCTGCGCAAGCTGGCCGATTCACGGCTGCAAGTCACGCCCGAAGATCTGCAACAAGCTTACGAGACGCAGTTCGGCCCAGCCGTGCAGGTCCGCGTGATCACGACTGCCGATCCGAAGAAGGCCCAGGGCCTGCGCGCCGAAGTGATGAAGAATCCCGAAGAATTCGGCAACATCGCCAAGGAAGAATCCGAAGACGCCGGTAGCGCAAGCGCCAAGGGAATGATCCAGCCGGTACGCAAGCACATGGGAGACGTGACGATCGAGAAGGTCGCCTTCGGCATGAAGGAAGGTGAAATCTCGGAAATCTTCCAGGTGCAAAACCAGTTTATCTTCATGAAGTGCGAAGCCCTGGTGGCGGCCCGCCCGGTGCCGATGGACCAGGTGCAAAAGCTGCTGACCGAAGCGATCCGCGACAAGAAGCTGCGCCTGGCTGCCAAGGACGTGTTCGAAGAATTGCAGAAGCAAACCGTCGTCGAGAATATCTTCAACAATCCTGAGAAGCGTGCGAAGAACCCGGGCGTTGCCGCCACCGTCAACGGAAACCCGATCATGATGCAGGAGCTGGCCGAAGAATGCATCGAGCGGCACGGCAAGGACAGTCTGAAGGGACTGATCAATCACCGGCTGGTCGAGCAGGCCTGCCAGAAGAGGAAGATCCAGGTTACACCGCCGGAAATGGATGCCGAGATCTTGCGCTCGGCGTCGATCGGCGTGAAGCCGCGTCCTGATGGTTCACCTGACGTCGAGGCGTGGAAGAAGTACGTGATGGAAGAACAATCGATGGCCTGGGACGTGTACCTGCACGAGGTCATTTGGCCCGAGGTAGCGCTAAAGAAGCTGGCCGGTGACAAGGTGCAAATCGCGGAAGAAGATTTGCACAAAGGGTTCGACGCCAACTACGGCCCGCGCGTCCGCGTGCGTGCCATCGTCTTGAACCATCAGCGCCGCGCCCAGGAAGTGTGGGAGCTGGCGCGCAAGATCCCGTCGATCGAGAAGCTGGCCAAACGTCCGGCCGAACGGACGGCCGGCGGAGTCTGGTCCGAGCCTTCGCCCGAAGTGCGCGCCGTGATCGACGAGGCCGCCAAGCAGTTCGGCAAACTCGCCGCGCAATATTCGATCGAGGTCGGCAGCAACGCCCTGGAAGGCGAAGTCCCGCCGATCCAGCGATTCAGCGGCCGTCCGCTGCTCGAGCAGGAAGCATTTCAACTACGGGCCGGCGAACTGTCCGGCATCGTGCAGTTCGGCGAAAAGTTCGTGATCCTCTTCTGCGAGGGCCGCACCAAGCCGATCAGCGTGAAATACGAAGAGGTTCGCAATCAGATCGCCGACGACGTCCGCGATAAGAAGATGCGCGTCGCCATGGCCGACGAATTCGCCAAGATTCAGGACGCCGCCACGATCGACAATTACCTGGCCGGCACCACGCAGTCCGGCAAACAAGACGAGCGTGCGATGTTCCAACGTGCAAGCGCCGAGCAGGAAGTCGACGCCAACGTCCCGCGCACCTCGCACAACGGCCCCACGGCAAGCCGGATGCCGGGCGGCATGAAGGCCAACGCCGGCCCCGTAACGCCGCTGTTGAAATAAGCGGGCGGCGCCGCCCCCAGGGCCGTGTGTTCAACGCCCCTAATCAAGGCGATTCCGGATCAATGCGAGTACTGCCCGGCCTGTAGGCGTGGAATCGCCTGCTTCAACTTGGCGATACCGGCGCCGGTCACGCCCGGCGAATAACGCACGAAGACGTCCGCCAGCTTCGGCAACTGCAGAAGCGGCGCGAGGCCGTCGTCGGTGAAGCGCGTGTAATCGAAGTACAGATACCCGAGCCCCTTCGCTGTGACGATCTTCTTCAGCCCCTCGTCGGTCAATCCTTCGTCGGGCGTCATGTCTGCGACTCCGCCCACGGTCAGATTTCGCAACTTCGGAAACAACCTGAGGTAATCGAACAACGAGTCGTTGAGCACGTGCCCCGTCAGATCGAGGTGCTCGAGTTTTTGGCAATCGGCCAGGTAGCGCAGGCCCGGACCGGCCACGCGGCAGTTGTTCAAGTGAAGGCTCGTCAATTCGCTACACGTTTGCAAAGCTAACAGCCCCTCGTCTGTGATTGGTGCGTCGTGCAACACAACGCGCTGCAGGTGGGGCAGGTCAGCGAACACCGCCATGCCGGCATCGGTGATCAACGGGCTGTAGAGGAACACTGATTCCAAATTCTGCGCCGATCGCAGGGCGAGCAACCCGTCGTCCGTCAGCTTCTTGCTGAAAAACTGCACAGACTGCAACTTCTCCATCCACGCAACCGCCGCGAGCGACTGATCCGTAAGTTCCAGGCTCCACAGGTCGATCTGTTCCAGCGATTTCGATCGTGCCAGGTTGCGAACACCTTCGTCGGTGAACTGCTTGGTGCTTAACGACAAGTATTCGAGGTTCGGCATGTTGGCCAGATGAATCAAACCGGCATCGTTGATTGCGGGCAAAAATAGTTGCAGCGTCGTGACCTTCGGTAGCGAGACGAGCGCCGCCAGTCCCGCATCCGTAATTTGCGGGGCGTTCAGCCCCAGCAGCTTCAGATTCGGGCAAGCCACTAACGACGGCAGACAAGCGTCGGTCAATTGTTCGCCCCCGATGCGAATCGACTCGACTCCTTCGAGGTCCTTAAGTCGGACGACGCCCGCGTCCGTAAGATTCGGACCGCTGATGTTGCATACATAGACGTTGCGCAGATCGGTAACCCGGCCAATCAGTTCGTCGGTAACCAGCGGGCCTTTGAGGTCGATCTGCAGCGACGGTTCATTATTGCGCGTGCCGGTCGTCTGCACGGATTGC